>JAUNIK010000652.1 GCA_030523505.1 Prevotellaceae bacterium
CCGTCTTTGTTGATGGTATTTTAACTGAAGCAAGTGCTTGTCGAGAGTGAGTGATTAGAATTTATGCCGATGGTTGCCACGGTAAGATTTCAGGTGGACCTTGCTTTTGATGATGGATAATGTTCTGCGACCTTTGCCGGCGATGATAATTGGATGTCGCCAGAAGACATAAAGAAGTTGCAGCGTCATTACCACCCATAGCAGTGGCTCGCATATAATAATACCCCAAATACCCATATAAGGTACTATGACATAGGTGAACACTATTTTGCCGATCAGCTCAATGAAGCTAGATACAAGAGGCAGCATTTTTTCGCCTAGCCCCTGCAATGAATGGCGGGAGACAAATAGGATGCCGAGCACTCCGTAGAATGGTTGTATGAACGTTACATACGTACTGCCATAGTCCAGAACCTCTTCCTCGGAAGAGCCACTCATGATGGATATAAGATAACGCGAGATGAATGGGATGATAAGTGTGCACGTGATGCCCCAAGCGACGCACAGATAATTGGCTACTGTGACTCCTCGACGTATGCGACTGTATTTGTGGGCTCCCAGGTTCTGAGAGACAAATGTTGCACAGGCTGTTCCCAATGCCAGGAGTGGGATGACGGAAAGACCGAACACTTTGCGGGCTGATATATGGCCAGCTATGACTAATGTGCCGAAAGAGTTGATGGACGACTGCAAGATGACAGAGCCAGAGCTGACCAGTGCGCTCATGAGAGCCATGGACAAGCCCTGTTGCATGAGTTCGACATATATAGCTCTGTCGAGGCAGAAGTGACGTCGCTGAGGAAGGAGGATAGGTGTCTTGCGGAAGATATAGACAGCGCAAAGCAAAGCGCTCACACCCTGAGCCACAACGGTTGCAATGGCCGTTCCCTGGACTCCCATCCCAAACTCACGAATGAGAACTACATCGAGTAGTACATTGAGACCAGAAGATACGATGAGAAAAACCAACGCCATGAAAGAGTTGCCTATGGCTCTCAATAGGCCTGACAATAGATTATAGGCGAACAGAACGCAGCAAAAGCGGCTACCAATCCGATATAACCATGGGCTTCGTCCAGTATCTCTTCGGGGGTATCGAGGAGAGTAAGCAGATCGCGCAAAAAGAATAGACCCAGAAGCGTTATCAGTACTGAGACGGCCAACGAGACGACTATTGAAGCTGCCACTGATTTTTTCAGTGTCTCATCGTCATGAGCGCCATAGGCACGAGCTACAACGATGCTGAGGCCGTTGCCAAATCCCAATCCGAACCCTACCATGAGTTCGAATATTGCTGCACATGCGCCGATAGCCGCCAAAGAGTTCTCGCCCAGATAGTGACCTACGATGCTGGCATCTACAGCATTGTAAAGCTGTTGGAACAGGCACGACACTATGATAGGCGCAGAGAAGGCTATCATAGCCTTGACGATGTTGCCATTGGTCAATTCGGGATGAAGGAGACTATGTGCTGATGGACGCATGAAGTGCTCTTATTTTTTTTCTGCCACAAAGGTATTCATGATACTCAAGCTACGTTGTAGTTTAATAATATTTAACCAGACTCTTTTTGTGTGTGTG
>JAUNIK010000653.1 GCA_030523505.1 Prevotellaceae bacterium
CGCCATATCCAATACCCTCTTGCCAAAGGTTGTAGGTAAGCTGGCGGGTTGCCTGGATAGCATAGTTGTAAGTAACATACTCATCGATTTCTGTCTCTGGGTATTCCACACGTACAACTCCGAACGACATGAACTTACGGCTGCGAGTTTGCTCGCCACTCAAATCGTGTTCTGGCCCTGCCCCATCATTTTCACATCCAACAAGACGTGACATCGTCCTCTGCGCATTTGCACCTACTACAACTATCTGGAATATAAAGTCAGCCACAGCCTTTGGCAGTTTTGTTCCGAGGTCAAGATTCTTACCTTGCTCATTTACGTTGGTATATACATAACAGCTCTCGAACGACTCCTGATTTTGCAGCAGACGCTGTACCTTCTGTGTGAATATATCTTTCTCTCCCGTCACGTCAAACGGAGCGTATTTTCCTACGCTGATAGCGTTAAGCTCTGAAAGGGCGGCATATCCGTTGGCTTGGTAGAAGCCATTGTCGTGTTTCTGGTTTACTACATTTATCTCAGGGATATATACAAACAATCTTATCTTGAATGCCTTGGTAGATTCCTGATATGGAAATTCCTTGCGTATCTGTGAGATAACATCAACAATAGAGCCAGAACCTGTTCCACCTGCCAGTCCTGCGCAGATAGTGAAAGTCACGTCGTTGTCTTCCGAACTCTTTTGCAGGGCAGTGACAGCCGCTTTCAACTTTGTAACAAAGTTCTTTTCAGCCTGGTTGCGGTCGCAAATGTTATTTGCAATGAGCATACGGCCAAGGCGGCGGCGCTGGCCTCCTATACCAGCGGTGATGAGCGGCCCCATGTGCTGGTCGATGAGCTGCTTGTCATCGTCGTTGATGAAGCTCTGTAATCCGGGATATTGACCTAACGATTGCAGTGCGGCAGTACTTATGCCGTTGATGTTCACTTTCTGTGCATCACCAAGGTGTACGCTTTTGCCGAGCACTTTCCATCCAGTCCTGTCGTTAAGGTCTGCTGGCGAGGAGTCAACATAGAGGTAGTTGATATTGCAACCGTTACCAGGTTCATTGCTACGAAATTCTTCATAGATACGTTTACGAAGTTCACGGACCACTTTTCCTCCCGTGCCTCCGAGACCAATGATTAAATTGTTTGCCATAATATTATAGTTTTTTATTTAGTAATTATCTGTTTTTAGAACACATCCTCCGCCGGAGTATAAGACTGTTTCGTGACCACCTTCTTGGGTTTGCCGTCTTTCATGCTTATGATAACCAGAATGGCAGCCACTATCACGGAACCCACACACCACAATACATCATAGAGCAATTCTTCCTTTACCAAGCCGACAAAAAGGTCGATCATAGAGGCTGGCATATCAGACACATATCCTTCATAAGAATAATCGCAAAGATAGTGTTGTAACAGGGGATACTGTCCAAAGAGGCTGTCGAGCACAGGCTTAGCATCAGACTCTTTTATCCACACGTCGCCACCAATATTAAATGATGTAAAGATTTCCTGAATATATGTCTGATATTCTTCGGCTGAACTAATTATCTTTATCTCTCCGACTATAAATAT
>JAUNIK010000091.1:0-3055 GCA_030523505.1 Prevotellaceae bacterium
AGGTTATCAATGATATTCGGTTAAACACAGGGTTTTACTAGTGAGCCGTTAATTAATGGGAAATTCGTGATAATTAATGTTGCGCCGCAGGCAAAGAAAATTTTAATTGGACATTAATGATCGGCTAAATATAAATATTTAGCGTGTTTTCTTTGTTTGTTCAATTATTTTTTGTAACTTTGCGCTTTAGGTGTAATAAAAACAAGAACAAATAAATAAAACAAAATAATTATGCTTACATTAAAACTCATCAACGAAGAGACCGAGCGCGTTATTGCCGGTCTTGAAAAGAAGCACTTCAAGGGTGCTAAGGAAGCTATTGAAAACGTACAGGCTATCGACCGTCAGCGTCGTGAATCACAGCAGGCTCTTGATGCAAACAAGCAGGAGGCTAACCAGTTGGCTAAGCAGATTGGTATGCTGATGAAGAACGGTCAGAAGGACGAGGCTGAGGCAGTGAAGGCAAAGGTGGCAGAACTGAAAGAGGCTGCTAAGACTCTTCAGGAGCAGCAGGACAAGGCTGAGAAGGATCTCACCACCGCTCTCTGCCAGATTCCAAATATCCCTTACGACGAGGTACCTGAGGGTTCTTGCGCTGAGGACAACTGGGTAGTGAAGTCAAACCTCAAGGAGTGTGTTGTCGGTGTTGACACTGTAGGCAACTGGGATTGCAATCCTGAGAATACTGAGGCTAAGTTGCCTCACTGGGAGTTGGCAAAGAAGTACAACCTCATTGACTTCGACCTCGGTGTGAAGATTACCGGTGCTGGTTTCCCTGTTTATATCGGCAAGGGTGCTCAGTTGCAGCGTGCTCTCATCAACTTCTTCCTCGCAGAGGCTAACAAGAGCGGATATACAGAAATCATGCCTCCAACAGTTGTTAACCAGGCTTCAGGTTACGGCACTGGTCAGTTGCCTGACAAAGAGGGTCAGATGTATCACTGCGACCTCGACGACCTCTACCTCATTCCTACAGCAGAGGTTCCTGTAACAAATATCTATCGTGATGTTATCCTCGACGAGAAGGACCTCCCTATTAAGAACTGCGCTTACACACAGTGTTTCCGTCGTGAGGCTGGTTCTTACGGTAAGGACGTTCGTGGTTTGAACCGTCTCCACGAGTTCTCAAAGATTGAGATTGTACGTATCGACACTCCTGAGCACTCTGCAGAGAGCCACAAGGAGATGCTCGAGCACGTAGAGGGCTTGCTCCAGAAGTTGGAGTTGCCATATCGTATCCTCCGCCTCTGTGGTGGTGATGCATCATTCACATCGGCTGTATGCTACGACTTCGAGGTGTTCTCTGAGGCACAGCAGCGCTGGTTGGAGGTTTCGTCAGTATCAAACTTCGACACATACCAGGCAAACCGTCTGAAGTGCCGTTTCCGCAATGCTGAGACAAAGAAGACTGAACTCTGCCACACCCTCAACGGTTCTGCTCTCGCTCTCCCACGTATCGTGGCATCAATCCTCGAGAACAACCAGACAGCCGAGGGTATCCGCGTGCCAAAGGCATTAGTGCCATATATGGGATGTGAATACATCAACTAAGTCTATAAACAATAACCACCATTACCGTATACCCCTGTAATTGTAAAGGTATTCACTCCCCGTCCTGAAAGGAAGGGGTTGGGGGAAGGTCTTATGAACAAAATCGTAAAGAAGGAGCAATTCTCTGAGAAGGTTTTCAAACTCGTAGTAGAGGCTCCACTTATAGCAAAAAGCCGTAAAGCCGGCCATTTCGTAATTGTTCGCGTTGGTGAGAACGGCGAGCGCATGCCTCTCACTATCGCTGACGCTGACCCTGTGGCAGGCACTATCACATTGGTAGTGCAGACTGTCGGTCTGTCGTCAACAAAGCTCTGCGCCCTCAACGAGGGTGAATACATCACCGATGTTGTAGGTCCTCTAGGACAGGCCACACATATCGACAATTTCGGCACAGTGCTCTGTGCAGGTGGTGGTGTTGGTGTTGCACCAATGCTTCCTATCATCAAGGCTCTCAAGGCTGCTGGCAACCGTGTCATCTCGGTTCTCGCTGGTCGCTCAAAGGAACTTATCATCCTTGAGGATGAGGTTCGCCAGCACTCCGACGAGGTAATCATCATGACCGATGATGGCTCTTACGGCAACAAAGGCGTGGTGACTGTAGGTATGGAAGAAGTCATCAAGCGCGAGAAGGTAGATAAGTGCTTCGCTATCGGTCCTGCAATCATGATGAAGTTCTGCTGTCTGCTCACAAAGAAATACGAGATTCCTACCGATGTATCGCTCAACACTATCATGGTGGATGGTACTGGTATGTGCGGTGCTTGCCGTATCACAGTCGGTGGCAAGACAAAGTTCGTATGTGTTGATGGTCCTGAATTCGACGGTCATCAGGTTGACTTCGACGAGATGTTCAAGCGTATGGGCGCTTTCAAGCCAGTAGAGATTGAGGAGATGAAGAAGTTGGAGCAGAGCGTCAACGCTTCTACATCATGTTGCTGTGGATCAGAGAAAAAGACTGAGACTGCAGCACCTAAGGCTGAGGATGGCACAGCCCCTCTCGCCGAACTCCTCGACCGTGATGCCGCTTGGCGTAAGGAAGTGTTTGCTTCTATCAAGGGTAAGGATCGTGGTCTCATTGAGCGTTGCGTGATGGGCGAGCTGGACCCTGTATATCGTGCTACCACACGTACTGAGGAGGTGAACACTGGTCTTACTGTTGAGCAGGCTCTCACCGAGGCTAAGCGTTGTCTCGACTGCAAGAACCCTACTTGTATGCAGGGCTGTCCTGTTTCTATCAACATCCCTTCGTTCATCAAGAACATTGAGCGCGGACATTTCCTCGATGCTGCTCGTGTGCTGAAGGCTACCAGTGCCCTGCCTGCTGTTTGTGGTCGTGTCTGCCCACAGGAGAAGCAGTGCGAGAGCCAGTGTATGCATCTGAAGATGGGACATAAGGCTGTGGCTATCGGAAACCTCGAGCGTTTTGCTGCCGACTATGAGCGCAACTCTGGTAAGATTGCTCTCCCAGAGGTGGCTGAGAAGAACGGCATCAAGGTGGCTATCG
>JAUNIK010000091.1:3065-8908 GCA_030523505.1 Prevotellaceae bacterium
CCCTGCTGGTCTTTCTTGTGCCGGTGACTTGGCAAAGGCAGGTTTTGAGGTTACTGTATTCGAGGCACTCCACGAGATTGGTGGTGTATTGAAGTATGGTATCCCTGAGTTCCGTCTGCCAAACGCAATCGTCGATGTTGAGATTGAGAACCTCCGCAAGATTGGTGTTACATTCGTAAAGGACTGCATCGTTGGTAAGACAATCACCATCCAGGATCTTGAGGCTGAGGGCTTCAAGGGAATCTTCGTTGCTTCAGGTGCTGGTCTGCCAAACTTCATGAATATCCCTGGCGAGAACTCGGTAGGTATCATGTCATCTAACGAGTACCTCACCCGCGTAAACCTTATGGATGCTTCTAACCCAGCATCCGATACTCCTATCGTAAAGGCTAAGTCGGTGATGGTTGTCGGTGGTGGTAACACTGCCATGGACTCTTGCCGTACTGCAAAGCGCCTTGGTGCAGAGCGTGTGTTCATCGCTTATCGTCGTTCTGAGGCTGAGATGCCTGCCCGTCTGGAGGAGGTAAAGCACGCAAAGGAGGAGGGTATCGAGTTCCTCACTCTCCACAACCCTATCGAATATATCGCAGATGAGAAGGGCAATGTTTGTCAGGTGCGTCTTCAGGTAATGGAACTTGGTGAGCCTGATTCTTCAGGCCGTCGTTCACCTGTGCCTGTTGAAGGCAAGATTGAGACTATCGACATCGACCAGGCTATCGTTGCTGTTGGTGTTTCTCCAAACCCACTCGTACCAAAGTCTGTCGAGGGTCTTGAGCTTGGCCGCAAGAACACTATCGCTGTGAACGAGAAGATGCAGTCGTCAATCCCTACAATTTTCGCCGGTGGTGATATTGTGCGTGGTGGTGCAACCGTTATCCTCGCTATGGGCGATGGTCGCAAGGCTGCAGCTTCTATGATCGAGATGCTTACTGCAAAGTAATAATCCACTAAGCAATAAATTTTAAGAACAACAATAAAATGAAGAAGGTTTTCTTACTGATACTGGTTGCTGCATTCTGTTTTTCACCTGCCGATGCCCAAAAGCGCAGAAAGGCAGTGAAGAAAGTTGTTGAGGTGGTACCAGAGAAAACTCCTGAGGAAGAACTCTTCGAAGAACTGTTGCCTTCAACGGCAAAAGTGATGTTCGTCGATAGCGTAGTAGTTGACAAGGCTCTGTTCTTGTCACTGCTGCCTATGGCGAGCGAGATGGGACGTGTGCATACTGATGGCGATATCGTTAGTTATACCAACGGCTTCGGCAATACAAGCATCTATGCAGAAGGTGACACTATCCGTGGTCGTCATCTGTATATGACTCATCTCTACGGCAAGAAGTGGTCAGAACCGGCTCAGCTCACCGAACTGCCACAGCCTATGGCTGACTATCCGTTCCTGATGGGCGATGGAGTGACACTCTACTTCTCGGCTGAGGGTGAGGGTACATTGGGCGGCCGTGATATTTATCGCACTACCTATGATGCCAGTGGTTCACATTTCTACGAGGCTGTGAATATGGGTATGCCATACAACTCTCCGGCCAACGACTATATGCTGGCTATCAGCGATTACGACAATCTGGGATGGCTTGTCACCGATCGTTACCAGCCAGAGGGGAAGGTGTGCATCTACACCTTTGAACCTACTGCTCAGCGTCAAACATTCGACGAAGACACTGATACTGAGATTCTTACCCGCTATGCTCGTTTGGAACACATCAAGGATACTTGGGCATTTGGCGATGCCAACGAAGCCATTCAGCGTCGCGACGCAATGATAGCTCGTATAAACAGTAAGGAAGCCGGGGATAAGGTGATGTTCGTTGTAAACGACAATACCGTTTACACATCACTCGATGATTTCCACACTCCAAGTGGTAAGAAACTCTACCAAGCATTGATGGCCGATAAGGGCAAACTTGCAAAGTTGCAGTCTCTCCTCGACTCCACCCGTGAGTCGTATGCCGATGCTGCCCGTGCAAAGAAATACGAGATTGGGCGTCGCCTCAACGCTCTTGAACAGGAGGTAGAAGCCCTCGAGAACGACATTGCCCAGGCAGAGAAGACTCTCCGCAATGCCGAGAACAAATAGAAATTAAAAATCCTATGCTAAAACAATTCCCTGAGTCCGAACTGATTATCAATGCCGATGGTAGTGCATTCCATCTGCATCTGAAACCAGAACAGCTTGCCGACAAGGTCATCCTCGTTGGCGACCCTGGTCGTGTGGCTCTTGTCGCTTCTCACTTCGACACAAAGGAATGCGAGGTGTCAAGTCGTGAGTTCAACACTATTACAGGTACTTACAAAGGAAAGCGAATCTCTGTGCAGAGCACTGGAATCGGCTGCGACAACATTGATATCGTAATGAACGAACTCGATGCCCTCGCAAACATCAATTTCGACACTCGCACAGAAAACCCAGAGCATCGCACACTTACACTCGTGCGTATTGGCACCTGTGGCGGTATTCAGCCAGAAACACCTATCGGTACGTTTGTGGCTTCTGTGAAGAGTATCGGTTTTGACGGTTTGCTCAACTACTACGCAGCCCGCAATGAAGTGTGCGACATTGAACTCGAAAAGGCTTTCACTGAGCATATGCAATGGAATCCTATCAAGGGCGCTCCTTATGTTGCGACAGCCACCCCAGAACTGATTGACCAGATTGCCGGTAAGGAAATGTTTCGAGGCATAACAATCGCCTGCGGTGGTTTCTATGGTCCACAAGGACGACAGATCAGAATGGAAATAGAAGACCCTCATCAAAACGAGAAAGTCCATTCCTTCAGATACGGCGACCTGAAGATTGCCAACTTCGAGATGGAATCATCTGCCCTTGCCGGTCTTGCATCAATCCTCGGCCACAAAGCAATGACCTGCTGTATGGTAATAGCCAATCGCTATGCCAAGGAAATGAACACCGCATACAAGAGTCAGATTGACGACCTTATCCAGTTAGTGCTCGACAGAATATAATACAAAAAAACGAATGTCAACTATCTGTGCTATATCAACAGCAAAAGGCGGGGCCATTGGTATTATTCGTACCTCTGGCCCTGACGCTATATCTATAACCGACAGAATCTTTCGCAACACTAAGGGGCGACATCTCAGTGAGGCTAAGCCCTACTCTATTGTCTATGGCAATATCATTGACGACAATGAGGTTGTTGACGAGGTGTTGGTGTCTGTTTTCCTCGGGCCAAACTCCTACACAGGTGAGGACTCAACAGAGATTTCATGCCACGGTTCTGCCTATATATTAAATAAGGTGGTAGAACTGTTGCTGAAGAACGGCTGCGAGATGGCTCGTCCGGGCGAGTTCACCCAGCGTGCGTTCCTCAATGGTAAGATGGACCTGTCACAGGCTGAAGCCGTGGCCGACCTGATAGCATCGCAGAACAGAGCGACTCACCGCATTGCTATGCAACAGATGCGTGGCGGATATAGCACTAAACTGCAGAATCTGCGCGACCAGTTGCTGGAGATGACATCACTGCTCGAACTTGAATTGGACTTTTCGGAAGAGGATGTGGAGTTTGCCGACCGCGAGAAATTAATCCGATTAGCAGAAGACATACAATCAGAGATAGCACATCTCACCCACTCGTTCCGTCTGGGCAACGCCATTAAGAACGGCGTACCAGTGGCAATCATTGGAGCACCGAATGTGGGTAAGTCCACCCTACTCAACGCTCTCCTCAACGAGGACAAGGCTATTGTGTCGGAGATTCAAGGTACAACTCGCGATCTTATTGAAGACACAGTGACCATCGGCGATGTGACCTTCCGTTTCATTGACACAGCCGGCATTCGCCATACCGATGACACAATAGAAAAACTTGGCATTGAGCGTAGCCGTAAAGCAGCAGAGAAAGCCCAGATCATCATCCTCATGGCAGAGCCGGGAGTTGACTTCCCAGATATTGACATTCAGTCCGACCAGACCGTTATCCGCATCATCAACAAGACTGACGAATTCCAGGCTCTCAACGGCATTGGACTAAAGCAACTCGAACAACAACTCATTGAGGCCGTGCCTACCGAACTTACCGACGACATTCTCGTCACAAACCTTCGTCATTACGAGGCTTTGTCATTAGCCCACGAGGATATCACTCGTTCATTGGAAGCCCTGAATATGAACCTCTCTGGCGATCTTGTTAGCGAAGATCTCCGCCAATGCTTATCCCATCTTGGCGAAATCCTCGGCAACATCACCAGCAACGAAGTCCTCGGCAACATCTTCAAGAACTTCTGCATCGGCAAGTAGGTTATAAATATGCCGAAAGTCACCTTACATAGAAGACAGATGTTCAAACTGTCTATTCCTTATTGGGTGTTCCTCACACCTTGTTCATCTGATAGTGGAGTTCGGGCGAGCAAAGCTCGGAGTATCAATGAGCATCCAATCGGAATCATGCAAGGTAAGGAAGTGAGTATTGAACTTCCACCAGCACAGTTTGACCTGAGCATAAAGATCGTGTTTCGACTGTTCAAATGGCAATTCTCTATAGGAGGGAAAAGGAAGGTTTGTCTTTCTGAAGGTGAACATCTTCATCTGATGATAACAGACAAAGAACGATGGTGGAACATACTCTTTGACATTGACCTCATACTATGGTTGGCAAAGATGTTCTTTGAACTCCCTCATCCCTGGAACATAGTCTATGAAGTCGTTTCAAACGGATTCTTTGTCCTCTGGTTAGCAAGAATATGGTTCATTCGAGACAGGTATTTCCAAATCATTGAACAAAAATGAAGAAAGTAAAGATAACAGCAATTCACAAGGTGCAATACGATGACTTGATGGCAAAGTACGAAAACCCTATTGAGCATACTTGTGACGTATGCGAGGGGCAGTCGTGGATAAGTGAAGACGGCAAATGTCCTGAAGGTCTTTGCCCTGAAGCTTGGAAAACCATGAAGGAGTTCGTCGAAGCCCTTGCACGAGGTAAAGGCAATTTCTTTGACGGTTGGATGAAGAACCGACGAACGAAGCAAGAGCAGAGCCAAGCTTGTTTGAGCTATGCCTTGCAAGGAGGAGGAAGACCGATAGGTCACCCCATACAGCGCAATGATAAGTTGCCGCTCGGCATCCTGAAGGGTGACGCTTTCATAACGAAGTGGAGAAAGAATGACGGTTTCCGTCCAGTTAGTTTTTACATAGAAACAATAGAATAATGACAATAGAACAATTCAGAAAGCACATGGCAGATGGGCTTCCAGTCGAGAACGGCTCTGAGGCACACCTGCTTATGCACCAGATGTCACAGGATGCACTTCGCATCACAGCAGAGATAAACGGCAAGTATCACGAACCTGCCGAACTACGCAAGCTGCTCGCTGAACTTTGGGGGCATGAGGTTCCAGATAGCATTGGTATGTTCCCTCCTTTTGGTACGGATTGCGGTAAGAACACTTGGGTTGGCGAACGTACATTCATCAACATGGGTTGTAAATTCCAGGATCAAGGCGGCATTTTCATCGGCAACGACTGTCTGATTGGACATAATGCCACACTCTGCACCATCAACCACAATCCCGATCCAGATCATCGTGGTGACATGACTTTCAAGCCAATACGCATTGAAGATAAGGTCTGGCTTGGAGCCAACGTAACCATCCTGCAAGGGGTCACAATCGGCGAAGGAGCCATTGTTGCTGCTGGTGCAGTAGTAACTAAAGATGTCGCTCCAAGAACAGTTGTGGGTGGTGTACCTGCTAAGTTCATCAAGAACGTATAGTTAAAATAATTTAAAGTCAAATTTGTAAGCATCTGAAATGACCAATGCTAACCTTTAGGTAACCAAGGCAACAAAAAGTGCCTTCTTGCGTAATTTG
>JAUNIK010000092.1 GCA_030523505.1 Prevotellaceae bacterium
GATATAGTCAGGACCGAGGTGTGGGTCAGTCTGTGACAATGGAGAAACCTCTGTTACACAACGCATTGCTGACCAGTAAGTCTCCAAAGCGCCATAAGAGTTTTCCTCACCCCATGTGTACTCTGTTCTACCACCCTGAATTGTTGGCATGTAGTAACCAGCAGCACCTTCCTGCTGCCATGCGAAGTTACCGTCAGCATTGATGTAGTCTGAGCAGTCAGAACCACGCCAGTTCCAATCAGAGTTAGCCTTGTTTGTGCACTGGTTAACGAGCTCGAAGTCTGTGTAAGGAGCAACTGCTACATAAGCTGGGTAGAAACCCATACCATCCTTACCGAAAGCGAAAGAGTAAGAACCTGCAGGACGTGTGTAGTAAACACCCTCAGCAACATTCTTCTTAGGACCAGCAACTGCTGCCATAGTCTGCTGCTTAGCAACGAGAGCCTGCTGAGCCTTTACCTGAGTCTTTGCTACTGGCTGGAAAGCCTGAGCGTTTGCTGTCATTGCAGAAACTGCAACTGCAGCGAGGAGTAAAAGTTTTTTCATAAATGTAAAAATTAAGTTAAAAAATTGTTTTCTATTCTTTTGTTTAAGCTATGGAGGCTATCAAATGTCAGACAGCCTCCACGACTTTATACCTTATTATATTTTAGAAAGTAGGAGAAGTTACGAAGAACTTATCGCCTGAGTAGAACTTCACTGTAGAGAGGTTCAATGGTGAGTCGTAGTGTGTCACCTTGAATGAACCGCTCAACAAGTTGAAGAATGTTGCAATTGAAGGTACCGAGTTCAACAGAGACTCACCACTTGCATTGTTTGGACCTACATACTGGAAAGACAATGAGCCATCAGCGTTCTGAGTGAAGTTGAAATCATAGTTGGTCGATACATTCTGCTTCTTGTTGTTACGGTAAGCAACAGTTGCACGATAACCATCCTCGTTCTTCTTGAACTTGATATTGTTGAATGTGTACTTCACTGCACCAAACTCATCCTTGATGGCGTTGAGTGCATTTGTGATGTCAGTAGAAGCCTCCATTGTTGCAGCGAAGTTGAGAGTAGCGAAGTGCTCAATTCTCTCAGCCATGAACTCAGTAGCATCAGGACCAGTGATAGAGTTGTTGCTGTCGGTAACACCGATGAACTTCTGTGCATTGGCATCGTAAACGAACTCCTGCTCTGATACCTCCTCAGCCACCTTGATAGCATTGCGGAAACGAACATTGTATGTGTAGTTATCCTTTGTACCATGACGGGTTACGAGGATTGGGCGAACCACCTTTGTGAAGGTAGAGTCAGAACCGCAAGGCCACATCTTTACGATACCATGCTGGCCACCGTCCTGAGCCATAATCATATTGTAGCTCTCCTCGCCGATGTTTACAACCACATTGTTTGGAGCCTTAGGGTCGAATGCCTTGTTTGTGAAGTTTCTTACATCGGTAAGATACTCCTGGAAGTCGGTCTCCTCATCGAGGCGTGTCATACGAGAGTATGCACCACGCTTCTTACCCTTGAGCAGGATATAGTCGCCGTTCTCTGGCACATCAACCATCACGAACTCATAGTCGCCTTCCATACCCTTACCAGTCTCATCCTCTGAGGTACCAGCGATATCCTCAGGCACTGAGAATGCGTGGATACAGTTGTTATGAGAGTTGAAAGAGAGTACAGGACCGTTATCAGTAATAACCTCCCATACAGAGCGGTCTTCCTCGTAAGTGTTGTGTGACATGAAGTTGTACATACCTACAACAACAGACTTGTCAGCCTCAAACTTAGCCAACATGAGGAAGCCTGCACCCTTCAGAGGGAGATCCTCATCGGTAGAAGAGTGTGGGAAGTACTCCAAAGCCCAACCATGCTTTGAGTCAAGGATGCGCTGAGAGTAGAGGTCGCTTGCCTCATTCAATCGCTCGGTAGCAGACTTATCGAACAAGAGGTCCTCCTCAGAGACACAAGATGTTGTGGCAAAGAGGGCTGCGCCTAAAAATATAATTGAAAGAATCTTTTTCATTTCTTTTTGATTTTTCCTAAGTTACTGATTACTGAACCTTCAACTTGTAGATCTCATCGGTGAGCTTATCGATAAGACGAGGGAAGCCACCTTCTGGGTTTGTGAGGCGGTTAACGAGACGGCCTCTTGAATCGCGTGCCCATGTTCCGTCAGGGTTCTTCACGTACATACGCTCCTGAACCATTGCGCGGAGCTGGTCAACATCCATATGATAGTTCTCATCAAGCCACTCGCGTACCATCTGGAGCTTCTCCATGATGACCTCGTAACCGTTGTTGCCATCGACATTCTTTGGAATTGGGTTACCCTCTGCATCATAGATGATGCTGTCATCATCGTTACGCTCATAGACACGACGGTAGATCTTGTTCTCACCGTTCTCGTTTGCCTTGAAGTAACCGATAGTATCGAGGTTGTTTGAACCTGCAATCATCTTCATGTAAGTACCAAAGTCCTCGCAGTCAACCTCTTCCCAGTCGTAGGTAGCAGTGTTCATCATTGCGTTCCAGTCGAGCTCGTCGCGGGTAACATAGTTTGCGAGTACCTCTACCCAGTCTTCACCAGGCTGGCTTGAAGCATAAGGAGTAACGAAGCCCTTACCGAGAACTACTGAGTCAGCAGCCTCTGTCCAACCCATTGAGTCGTAGAGACCTACAGAAACGAGGTTGAACTTTGTTGGGCGGAGATGAGTCTGGTCGAGGATATGACCGAACTCATGGTGCATAGTCTTGAAGAAGTACTCGTTCATCATCTCAATGTCAGAGCAGTTGAGGTTGTCAACATTGTAGAGAGAGATCTTGATACCACCTTCAGCCACACCGAGAGTCTCGGTACCCTGTGTAGGGTTGTAGTTCTTAGAACCGATAACGTGGATGATACGTGGGCTGTACTTCTTGAGGAACACTTCCTTCTCACCAGCGAGAGTTGCATAGCAGTCGAACCAGAGCCACTTTGAGAGGGCAGCCAACTGAACGCTCTTATCGTAAGGAGCAGGTGTGAGGTTCTTATCCATATCCGAGCCGACATCCTCCATGCGATAGATGAACTTCACATTGTAAGGCTGCAAGAACTCACGCTTCACGAATGAATCGAGAGGGAATGTGTATGCAGTCTGATCGAGAGGATAATCTGTTGTGTCATAGATTGAATCTGTGAAATTATCATCGCTACATGATACCATGCCGACGAAGGCGATTACTGCCAAAAGACTAATCTTCAGTATTGATTTCATATTCTATGCCCTCCTATTAATTATCTGTTGTAACTACCAATTCCTTAGTGCTGTATGATGGGTTCTCAGCACGGCCAGATACGTAACGTGATGACTCGAGACCAGCAGAGATTGTCTCCCAAGGTACCTCGATAGCACGGCGTGGGTCGTTGCTGCCCAACTCGAATACTTCCTGCTCAGCACCAACCTCGTGAGTGTAAGGCATACCCCAACGCTTGAGGTCGAAGAAACGCAAGCCCTCGAACATATTCTCGAAACGACGGAACTCGTTAAGACAGTTCATGTAAGGGATAGCCTCCTCAGGAACCTTGTAAGTAGGGTCGATGGTCTGAGTGAAGTCCCAGCTGTCGAAACAGTTAGCACGCTTCTTTGTCTCGGTGTTTGTATAGTTCTTGAGGATGAGATCCACAGTGAGGTCACGCCAGTAAGCCTTGTATGTCTCCTGTGTCTTCTCCGAGAGGTGTGTGAAACAGCTGTTCCAGTACCAGATGAGGTCCTGAGCACCACCCTTGATATCACCTGTCATGAACTTTGCCTCAGCACGCTCGAGAAGGAGCTCTGCTGCTGTGAAGGTACGCTGAACGATATGTGGATAACCGATACCTGCGAGCTTGTCTGAGTACTCGAACTTCTCACCAATCTTTGAAGAGAAGAAACCGTAGTCCTTAGTGCTGCTTGCGAAGAGCATACCAGCTACGACTGCCTGGATAGGACAGATGTAACCGCTCCAAAGACCTGAACTTGTACGAACCATCATTACCTCAGAAGCCTTAGGGCCAGCGAGTGAGTAGCGATAGCCGAAGCAACGACGCTGAAGGAGTGAACCAGTGATTGACAACATGAGGTTGTTGTTCTGGTTAGGGTTCTGCCATACTGTAGCGTAGTCGCTGAGGTAAGAACAGTCATCGAAACCTGTATAGTCGAGCATCATCTTGCCTACTGAAGCTGAGTCAGTACCAAGAACCTCGTTAGCGTGCTCGATAACCTTTGCCCAGTCACGTGTATAGAGATAGAAACGTGCAGCGAAAGCGTGAGCAGCCTGCGAGTTGAAGTGATGCTTGTAAGAACCGATGTATGAGTCAGAGATGTTTGGAAGAGCCTCCTCGAGGTCCTGCTTGATCAACTGGTATGTATCCCATACGTTACCGCGGTCGTACTCTACCTTTGATACTGTCTCTGGCTCTGTCATGTAGGTAACACCAATCTCGTTCTTGCTTACAGACTCAGTCTTGTATGCCTGTGAGAATACGTTTACGAGACAGAAGTGGTCCCATGCACGGAGGATCTGAGCCTCTGCACGGAGAGCCTTACCTCTCTCAGTCTCTACACCGCCGTTCTCGCGCTTGATGTTGTCAAGAGCCTGGAGGCAGTAGTTGGTGTTGGCGATCGACATATAATAACCTGACCAGAGTGAACCTGGAGAGTCGTATGAGCTGTAAGTAGCCGACTTAGCGTCTTCGAACTTGAACATCTCATCGTCCCAACGGTCGTAAGCGCTATAGTTATAATATGTGATAATCTGCTTCTTGTTTGGGTTTGATGGGAGGTGAGGACACTGGTTGTCCAAGAGGTTGTCGCTCGACAACTCTGCCACCCATGCGAAGTTTGCATCTGGATAGGCAGTCATGAGAAGCTCCTGAACGTCGTTCTCGGTATTGATCTCTG
The DNA here is from genome assembly GCA_030523505.1 of Prevotellaceae bacterium. Lineage (GTDB taxonomy): Bacteria > Bacteroidota > Bacteroidia > Bacteroidales > Bacteroidaceae > Prevotella. Next base: position 4,914 of record JAUNIK010000092.1, read on the forward strand.
AACGCTCATCAGGCAACTTGTCGAGGAAGTCGCTACATGAAGTGAGCGCCATACCTGCAAAGAGTGCCAATGCAAACACCTTATATATATTGTTCTTTTTCATTTTCTCTATTTTCGAAATGTAATTCGTTATTATTCTCTTTTATGTCAGATTAGATACCAAGACGGAGTGTGAAGGTGATCTGCTTTGACAATGGGCTGGCAACACCACCGGCGTTTACGAACTCTGGGTCCTGACCGTTCAACTTCTTGTCAGAGTAGAGGAGCAAGAGGTTGGTAGCGTCAAGCTTTACAGAGCAGTTCGACAAACGGATCTTGTTCACGATAGAGCGTGGGAGATCGTAAGTCAGGGATACATCCTTCAAACGGATGAAACCACCGTTAGCAACGCGGGCTGTTGAATAGTTGTAAGCATTGTAAGCGTAGCCGAGGTAGTTGTCGTTCTTTACCTGACGAACGCTGGCAATAGCAGGGATGTCTGTTACATTCTCATCACCAGGGATTACCCAACGGTTCTTGAACTCCTTAGGCATAGCCGACATATCAGAGTAAGAAGCTGAGAATACAGGATCAAGACGGATTGCATTTCCGAAGCTGTAGGTGATGAAGACATTCAACTTCAAGTTCTTCCAAGAGATTGAGTTGTTCATACCACCAGTGATTGTTGGCTCTGTTGGACCTTCATACTTCAAGAAGTCGAGCTTGTCGTACTCCTGGAAGTTGATATCGGTTGTTGTAACATCGCCGTTCTCATTGATGATCTGTGGGATACCCTCATCGTTAAGACCTACGAATGGGATTGAGAAGAGAGCACGGTGGTCGTACCCAACGCGTGTATAACCGCTTGTACCAACAAGGTCGATGACACGGGTCTGTGCCAAGAGGTCGGTAATCTCTGTCTTACTGTAAGAGAATGTGAAGTCAGTACCCCACTTCCAGTCCTGAGTAACGATGTTCTGGGTTGTGAGGGTTGCCTCCATACCGTGCGACTTCATACTTGCCACGTTAGCGAACTTGCGGATCTCACCACCGATACCTTGAGTATTCATGTAACCCATGAGGTCGAAGTTGTCACGCCAGTAGAAGTCGGTAACGAGGTTGATGCGGTTCTTGAGGAAACCGAGGTCAACACCGATGTTGAACTCGTTCTTCTTCTCGTATGTCAAATCGCTGTTACCGAGACTGTAGAGAGCCTTACCTGTCTCCTGAAGGTCGCCCTGTGGACGCCATGCTGTGTAAGCACGGAAGATTGGGTAAGCGTTCGAAGCTGTTGTCTGCTCACCTACGAGTGAGTAAGAGAGACGGATTGCAGCGTGAGTCATGGCACCCTGAGTCTGCTCTGACCACTTCTGGAAGAATGGCTCCTCGTGGATGTTCCAGCTTGTAGAAACGTTCCATGTAGGCAACCAACGTGAAGAGCGAGCCTTACCCAACTGGTTTGAACCGTCGTAACGGCCAGTGAGGTTGAGTGAGTAGCGACCCTTGTATGAGTAGTTGGCATTTGCGAAGTAAGCAAGACGGCGGTTCCATGCCTTTGAGAATGTAGTGAGCTCAGTACCCTCCTCCTTCATCTGCTTGAAGAGTGCAGGAGTGATGATAACGGTACGGCTGTTCTCATAGTCAACACCGTAGTCAGTGTGCTGATAAGCATCGTAGTCAGCATTGTTTGCTTCCATACCACCCATGATATTGAAGATGTGAGTATCGTTCCACACCTTATTATAATTAATAGTACCACGGAAGTCGAGCTGATTTACCGAGTTGCGGTTCAATGTGTAGATACCACCCTTTGGCATTACAGATACTGGCAGTGAGTTTGGCTGATCAGGGTCAGTGTACAAGAATGTATTGTTGTACATGATGTTTGGATTGTCAACACCTGCGCGGTAAGTGTTAGCCTGGTTAGAGTTGTTCATTACGAAGTGCTCACGGGTAGAGTTGTTTGTACGGTAGCTACCCAAGAGGTTGATCTCAAGGCCCTGGATTGGCTTGTAAGAAAGCTCGCCCTGGAACTTGATATCGTTCACATTGATGTCGATATAGTTCTGATCCAACTCATCAAAGATGTTGAAGTCAGCATAGTTACGCTTGTAGTTTCCGCTTGGATCAAGTGTACGGCTGGTGTTCAAACAGTAGCTGAATGGGTTGATATCGAATGAACGGTTCACAGCACCTGACACAACATCGACAGAACGGTTCAGTGTACCTGGAGCCTTCTGGTCACGAGTGTTGGCGTTGGTGCGGAGTGTCAATGTAACCTGCTTTGAGAGGTTGAACGAAGCATTGAGGTTTGCTGTATAACGAGCAACGTTTGAGTCGATATACCAACCTGGATCGTTGTAAGCAGATACAGAAGCATAGAGGTTAGCACGGTCAGAACCAGTAGAGATACTTACCGAGTGGTTCATCATGATGTTATCCTTGAACAGGAGATCGAACCAGTCAGTGTTACGGAACTCAGCCTCCTGGAGGTACTTGTTCATAGCAGCCTGTGTGAAAGGCAACTCAAACTGACCTGTCTGCTCGTTGTACTGGTCCATCTTGTGGTACAACTGACCGTAAAGACCTGAAGTAGAGCTGTTTGCAAGAGAAGAGAACTCCAACCAGCCCTTTGCCTCCATTTCCTTGTAGATACCCATCTGCTCCTGAGAGTTACAGATGTTGTATGTGCTGTAAGAAGGCTTCATACGGTATGTGAACTCACCGGTATAGTTGATTGAAGTATGACCAGCACGACCCTTCTTTGTGGTTACAACAACCACACCAGCCATGGCGCGAGCACCATAGATAGAAGTAGCCGAACCGTCCTTCAGTACCTGGAACGACTCGATATCGTCAGCGTTCAAACCAGCGATAGCATTCGAGATAAGGGTTACAGCGTCACCTGAAGAAAGGTCGTCAGCGTCAACGTTAACAGCATCCTCCATGATCACACCATCGACAACCCAGAGAGGTGAAGAACTACCGTAGATAGAGGTAGCACCACGAACCTTGATCTTTGGAGCAGTACCGAAGGTGCTCGATACGTTCTGCACAGACACACCGGCAGCACGACCTTCGAGAGCACGAGAAACATCGGCAATACCATCGAGTTTAGCCTTTTCTGCATCGACCTTTGTGGTAGCACCAGAGAACAAACGCTTGTCCATCTTCTGCATACCGGTCACAACAACCTCCTCTACCAAATTCGCATCTGGCTCGAGGACAACATTCATGTTCGCTTTTGGAGAAAGAGTGATAGTCTTGCAGCCAACATAAGAGAACTGCAACTTCTTTCCCGATGGAACATCAATCTTAAAATTTCCATCATAGTCGGTAATCGTAGCAGTCTTTGTGCCAGCAACGACAACAGAAGCACCGATGATAGGCTGACCGTCCTCAGACGATACAACAACACCCGATGCCTTTGTCTGTGCGTACATTGTGGCAGACGCGCACACGAGAACCAGAAGCATTAAAAACTTTCTTAATTTCATTTATCTATAAATTTTGATTATATTTTCCTTTACCAATCTTGCCTTTTTACCTTATTCCAACCTGAAAACATCTCTTGAAGTCTCGTAGAATTTATCACGCATTCGCGAGGGCATAGAAACAAATAATATGCAAAGTTACACAAAAAATCCAAACAGTAACTATTTTTTGCAAAAAACATAGCATTTTGCCCCCATTTTTAACAATTTCCCTTGATAAATCAAGAAATACGCCCTATTGTTGCTATAAAAAAGCTTAAAGCCATCCACCCCAAAATAACATATATTTCGGATAAATATACAACTTTCCAAGAGTCTTCGACTAACAATATGCATAAAGGGGCAGGATGCATCACGTAATGAACCAGAATCCCTAAAATACGTTTTGTGCACAAAAAGGTAAAAAGGTAAAAAGTAAGAAAGATGTACTCCCAAAAAAAATGGCTCACTAGTAAAACCCTGTGTTTAACCGAATATCATTGATAACCTGTAGA
>JAUNIK010000654.1 GCA_030523505.1 Prevotellaceae bacterium
CATGTCAGGATGCACAAGAGCCACGAGTTTGGTGTCGCGTTGCACCACCACGGTTTCCACCACCATCTGCATTGAGTTCATCTTGTCTTCTATTTCCTCGGGATAAATGTTTTGTCCGCTTGGTCCGAGCAACATGTTTTTTGAGCGTCCGCGGATGAAGACATTGCCGTCAGAGTCCATCGTGCCCAAGTCGCCTGTATGATACCACCCGTCAGCGTCTATGGTTTGTGCCGTAGCCTCAGGATTCTTGTAGTAGCCAAGCATGACGTTTGTTCCTCTTGCGAGTATTTCGCCAGCGATGTTCTCAGGGTCAGGACTGTCTATCTTCACCTCCATGTGAATGACGGCTCGTCCGCAACTGCCCGGCACAAAACTCTGATAGTCGGAATAGCAGATGATGGGTGCGCACTCAGTGGCCCCATAACCTACGGTGAACGGGAAGTTGATACTCTTCAGGAACATTTCTACCTCGTGGTTAAAGGCAGCTCCTCCGATAATGATTTCGTAGAACTGGTCGCCAAAGGCTTTCTTCACCTGATCGCAGACGCGCTGCTGTATTTTCTTGTTTATCATGGGAATGTTCCACAGCAGTTTCACCTTGTTGTTCTGCAGTTTCGGGAACACCTTCTTCCTGATAATTTTCTCTATGATAAGAGGCACGGCAATGATGATTGAAGGCTTCACGTCGGTAAAGGCCTGTGCGATTATTGCCGGCGAAGGGATGCGTGTAAGATAGTAGATATGGCAACCATGCAGGAATTCGAAGATGAACTCAAATGCCATGCCATACATGTGTGCCATAGGCAGGATGCTGATTACGCTGTCGCCTCGGTTCACCACCTTGCCCAACACGTGTTCTGCAAAGTCGTAGTTGCCCCAAAGTGCGCGGTATGGTATCATCACTCCCTTAGAGAATCCGGTCGTGCCAGAGGTGTAGTTGATGAGGGCCAGTTCGTTGGAGTCTTTCTCCTTGTAATACGACACGTGCTGTTTTCTGAAATACTTTGGATATTTCTTTCCGAACATCTCGTTCAGGTGCTCACGGGCATAGGTAAGTTTGTCAGTACGCGAGAGGGCGAGTGAATAGTCAGGAATGTTGATGATACCTTCAAGTCCGGGCATCTTTGTGCCGTCGATCTGTGTTGCCACCACGTCCCCCACAAAGAGCAGCTTCGCCTCGCTATGGTTTACGATATTGTATATCTGCTCAGGAGTGAACTCGTGGAGCACCGGCACAGCTATTGCACCATAGGTGAGAGTGGCAAGGAAGGCCACTGCCCAGTTGGCGCAGTTTCTTCCACACAGGGCAATCTTGTCGCCGTGCTGTACTCCACTGTTTTCAAACAATATGTGGAGTTTTTCAATCTTTCTCGCCACATCATGATACTGCAATGTGACACCCTTATAATCGGTGAGCGCATCGTAGTCCCAGTTGTCTACGATGCTGCGCTCAATTATTTCATTAAAACAAGGCACTTGTTTCATATATTAGTTAATTGTTCAAGTTTCAGATGTTATAACATATCCTTATACAGGTATCTCTTGATGCTCTTCTTT
>JAUNIK010000093.1 GCA_030523505.1 Prevotellaceae bacterium
GCTCACCTTGCCGTTGTAATAGGAGATGGTATTTTGTTCTTTGTCAACTTCTAGGTATTCATAAGGGCTACCGAACGAAGTTCTTATTGATGCAAAGAAATTCTCCGGCGAATAATACACCATTGGTACTACCCTAATATTGTCATTGTATTGTGACTTCTGCTGGGCATACATTTTAGTTGCATTATTAGGATAAAAAATGCATAATGCCAGAAGTAAGGATAATATATCAGTTTGCAATTTTAGAAATAGTATAAAACGTTTGAACATACTTAGTTTCATCTGTAATTTCCTCCATTCTAATTGTTGTTACTTGTCCTGATGCATCATATACGATGAAATTATTATAGTTTTCGCTTATGCCTGTTATTAGCATATCATGTACTTCGGCAAATTGATTACTATTAGAAACAATCTTTCGTATTGCAACAGGTCGCCTACTTCCAATACTTTGTGCTATTGAGTATATAGCATTTCCACTTGCTCCGTTAATGGGATTTGCATGAAAAAAATGGCATAATATCTCTCCCCATTGATTATCATCTACAATATATGAATTTGCTTCATCAGGCTTAGAATGGCTCGCCTGATGAAGCAACTTTGATTGTATGTAGGCATAGTAATTGAGAAATACGTTTATGTAGTGTCGTAAATGAAACTCACACTTGTATCATCAATTATGGAGTTGATAATCCCTTTTTACCTTTTACTGAGGAATGATAGTGAACTCGAATTCGCGGTCCTTGTAGTCAACGCGATACTTTGGCAGAGCCTCTGCATCCCAACTCCAAGAGTCGATACCACCAACACCTGCCATTTCTGCATCGATGTAGAGGTTGGTGAACTCTGACTTGCGAACCTGCTCAGGATGACGCTGGTCTTTCTCATCACCCTCGTCGAGGTCGGCTACTGTATAGTGGAGGGCCGAAGCCGAGAATGCCTTGTTTGACATGAACTTCAACGGACCCTGCTGCCACCAGCGGATACCAGTCTTTGTACCTGTCTCCTGTGGACGGACATACTTCCAGAACTGCTCGTCGGCTGTCTGTGAGTAGATGCCGAGCATCTGACTTGAACAACGGTCAACATAGTTCTCGATAGGACCAAGACCGTAGAACTTGCTCTGGTCGAAACGGTAAGGAAGTTCCATTACCATACCGAAGCGAAGCATACGAGGCACATCAGCACCCTCGGTGGTTGTCATCTTCTCGTTCACGGTGAGGGCACCATTCTTCTGTATAGTATAAGTAAGGGTGAGAGTAGCCTGTACCTCTGGCATGTCATAGACAGCAGTTGTTACGTTTTTCTTTGTTTTCAAAGAAACAAGGTTCATCTGTGGGTTACGCCAAACACCAAGACGCTTCTGGAGACTTGCACCCATATCGTTGTCGGTGACAGCACGCCAGAAGTTTGGCTTCAGTGTACCACCGTTGATGAGCATATCCTCGCCATTGACAGTGTATGTCTCGATGAAACCAGTCTCCTTGTTGAATGTGAGTTTTGTCTTGGCCTTCAGGTCGAGGTTTGCATACATAGCAGCCTGCTCATAGAGATAGTCGGAGAGGATGAACTGCTGATGAGCCATCTGCTGACCAGCCTTCAGGAGAGGTTCTGCCTCCTTGAGTTCATAATAAACATTGAGCAGGAGTTCGCCGTCGGCATCGCCCTCAGGGAAGTTGAGGTTGAACTCCTTAGTCTGCTGAGGAGCAATATCGAGGTTGTCGATAGTGCCGTTGTAGCACACACGACCATCCTCCTGGACAATCTCCCAACGCAGGCGATAGTTCTTGAGATCGCGGAAGAAGTACTCGTTCTTCACGCTGATGATACCCTTCACCTTATCCTTCAACTCAGTCCAGATGCTCTGATACTGATAACCCACCTCGTAAGCCTCAGGAGTGAGTTTGCGGTCGGCAGTGATGAAACCGTTGCAGTTGAAGTTGTTGTCGGAAGCATCGTATTTGTTGTAGTCGCCACCATACATCAATGTACGAACAGGCAAGCCCATTGTTGGAGGAACACGACCGAAGAGAGCTTGATCCTCGAAGTCCCAGATGAAACCACCCTGGAAGCGCTTGTTCTGGCGAACGATATCCCAATACTCCTTGAAGCCGCCCGATGAGTTACCCATAGCGTGGTTGTACTCACACTGGATGAGAGGTTTCTGATCCTCAGGTTTGTTGCTGTCAACATAACGCTGGCAATACTCCTGTGAAGAGTACATAGGGCAGAATACATCAGAGTTGGCACCCTTCTGGGCACGCTCCCAGTGGATAGGACGACTTGGGTCCTCAGCCTTTATCCATTCATAAACGGTGGTGAAGTTAGGACCATCGACAGTCTCGTTACCCATTGACCAGAACACGATACTTGGGTGGTTGAAATATACACCCACATTATGCTGGTTGCGCTCGAGAATCTGCTTCTGGAAGAGAGGCTTCTTTGCTTCGGATGTATCGTCATATCCAAAACCATGCGACTCCTGATTGGCTTCTGCTACGAGGTAGATACCATATTCATCGCAGAGGTCGTACCACTGTGGATCATCAGGATAGTGGCAAGTGCGGACAGCATTGAGGTTGAGGCTCTTCATGATGGTGAGGTCCTCGATCATACGCTCGCGAGAAACAATGTAGCCAGTCTTTGGATCCATCTCATGGCGGTCGGCACCCTTGATATATACTGTCTTACCATTGATATAGAAACGGTCGCCCTTGATTTCCACCTTACGGAATCCCACCTTCTGAGGAACAACGCTCAGCAGTTCGCCACGAACCATCTCGCTCTTTGCCTTCTTGCCCTTGCCCACCTTCTGCTCGTTGAGAGCATAGATCTTTGCCACGAGAGTGTAGAGGTTTGGAGTCTCGGCAGTCCACTTCAATGGATCAGCCACATTGAGAGTCTCGTCGAGAACGGTGCTTGTAGCCTTATTTGTCTTGTCGTAAGAAGAAACAGTCTTCTTGCACACCTCATTGCCCTGTGCATCGAGCAGTGACAGTTCGATGTCGAGGTTGCCCAAGGTGTTGCCCACAATATGGAGCGAACCGTCCTTGTAGGCTGCATCAAGGTCAGGAGTGATGTGGATGTTTGTCAACTGCTGCTCAGCGTCGAGGGTGTAGAGGTAACTGTCGCGAGCCACACCCGAGAGGCGCCAGAAGTCCTGGTCCTCGCAATACGAACCGTCGCACCAGCGGAAGGTCTGGAATGCGAAGAGGTTCTCGCCAGGATGAACAAAGTCGGTGATGTCGAACTCAGCGGCAACCTTCGAGTCCTCGGTATATCCCACATACTCGCCGTTGACATAGAGATACATGTTGGATGTCACCGAACCGAAATGAGCAATGATCTGCTTTCCGTCCCAGTTGGCAGGAACAGTGATGGTACGGCGGTAAGACCCCACATGATTATCCTTTGTAGGAGGCACAGGAGGGGTGTCTTTGTAATGACCGCGCCATGCGAAACCGATGTTCACATATACAGGATCGCCATAGCCGTTGAGTTCCCACATACCAGGAACAGGCATTGTGCCCCAAGAAGAGTCATCGAGGTCGGTGAGATAGAAGTCGGTAGGACGCTCATCGGCGTTCTCTACATACTTGAACTTCCATGTTCCGTCGAGAGAAAGGAAATTGGCAGATTGGGTCTTGTCGCCTTTCAGCGCCTTGTCCAATGATTCATAGGTAAAGAAATGAGTGTGGATAGGAAAGCGGTTCACTTCGTTCACCTGCATGTCCATCCATTCTGTACCGGTTGGTTTGTTGTCAGCAGAAGCACCTAGTGCAAGCGCTGATAATGCAAAGGTCAGTAATAAACTTTTCATATAGTGGTAATTTTGTAATATTTGATGCAAAGATATATAAAATAATTGTGTTATCAAAAAAAATATGTAAATTTGCAGTGAAAACCTAATTAATATGAGAAAGTTATTCCTATTAACAATCAGTTTTATGGTTGCAGCATCAGTTGTTGCAGCCCCAAAGAAGAAGGCTCCACTGCCAAAGTACAAAGATGCGTCATTCCCTGTGGAAGAGCGAGTAGAGGACCTTCTCGGTCGTATGACATTAGAAGAAAAGGTAGGTCAGTTGCTCTGTCCGCTCGGTTGGTACATGTATGACAAGAGTGAGGTGCAGACAAAGAAAGGTGTGAAAACCCAGTTGTCGCTTACCGACCTTTACAAGAAACGTATGGCAGAGATGCCGCTCGGTTCGCTCTGGGCTATCCAGCGTGCCGACCCGTGGACACAGAAAACCCTTGAGACAGGTATCGGTGCGGAGGAAAGTGCCGAACTGATGAACATGCTCCAGAAGTATGCTGTCGAGGAGACACGCCTCGGTATCCCAGTGATGATTATGGAGGAGGCTCCTCACGGTCACATGGGTATCGGTTCAACCTGTTTCCCAACAGGAATCGGTCAGGCTGCCACCTTCGATGTAGCCCTTATGCAGCAGATGGGTACAGTCATCGGCCGTGAACTATCACTTCGTGGTGCTCATATCGCCTATGGTCCTGTGCTCGACATCTCGCGCGAACCTCGTTGGTCGCGTGTTGAGGAGACAATGGGCGAAGACCCATACCTCGCTGGTAAGTTGGGTGGAGCTATATGCAGCACAGTCCGTGCAGAGGGCGTTATCAACACTCTGAAGCATTTCGCCGCTTATGGTATTCCTGAGGGCGGTTTGAACGGAGAGCAGGTGTCTCTGGGCTGGAACCAGTTGCTCAATGAGTATATCCCACAGTTCAGAACAGCCATCGAGCAGGGTGCCGGTTCTATTATGACATCTTATAATGGTATTGATGGTATTCCTTGTACTGGCAATAAGGAACTCCTCACTGGTTTCCTGCGTGGTCAGTTGGGATTCGATGGATTCATCATCTCCGACCTGCAGAGCATTGAGGTAATGAAGAACAACCTTCATGTGGTTAAGGATTACACCGAGGCAGCAGCATTGGCATTGAAGGCTGGTGTGGATATCGACCTCGAGGGCAACAGCTACAAGCATCTTGGTGAAGCCCTGGAAAAAGGCCTTGTGACTATGGATGACATCGACCGTGCTGTTCGTCAGGTGCTCCGCACAAAATACGAACTTGGACTCTTCGATAATCCTTATGTTGATGTGAAATCTTCAAAGCAGGTTCATAGTGCAGAGAACCGCGAGATAGCCCGCAAGGTGGCTCAGGAGAGTATCATCCTTCTCGAGAACAACGGATTGCTGCCATTGAGCAAGGATATTAAGAGCATAGCTGTTATTGGTCCTAATGCCGACAACCAGTACAACCAGTTGGGCGACTACACTGCCCCACAGGCTGAGGACGACATCATCACAGTGCTTGAAGGCATCAAGGCCACTGTTCCAAATGCTCAGGTGAACTATGTGAAGGGTTGTGCTGTTCGTGATACACAGAACACCGATATCCAGGCTGCCGTTGAGGCTGCTAAGAAGTCGGATGTGACAGTACTCGTTGTTGGTGGTAGTTCTGCCCGCGACTTCAAGACAAGTTATGCTTCTACCGGTGCTGCTAATGTTGATGCAAATGCCAAGGAACTTTCAGATATGGATTGTGGCGAAGGCTACGACCGTGCTACCCTCGAGCTTCTCGGCGACCAGCTGAAACTCATGCAGGCTTTGATTGATGCGAAGGTGAAGTTGGCGGTTGTTTATATTGAAGGTCGTCCGTTGAACATGAACCTTGCAGCAGAAAAGGCAGATGCATTGCTTTGCGCTTGGTATCCAGGTGAGCAGGGCGGTCAGGCTATCGCTGATGTGCTCTTCGGCGATTATAACCCTGCTGGTCGTATGCCAGTTGGTGTGCCACGCAATGTCGGTCAGTTGCCAGTTTATTACAGCAAGCGTATCTCTCACAACTATATCGATTCGCCAGCAGCTCCTCTCTATCCATTCGGTTATGGAAAGAGCTACACCACTTTCGAGTATTCAGCACCTTCGGCAACAGTCAATGCTGATGGCACAGTGACTGTCCGCTGTACACTCACCAACACCGGAAATGTTGATGGTGATGAGGTGGCACAGCTTTATCTTGAAGATGAATACAGCAGTGTTGCTATTCCACGTAAGCAGTTGAAAGGATTCCAGCGTGTGCACCTCAAGGCTGGTGAGAGTCGCCAGTTGGAGTTTGTACTTGGACAGAACGAACTTGCTCTATACAATGCCCAGCGTGAGTTTGTAGTTGAACCAGGCACATTCAAAGTGTATGTCAATGGTTCATCAAAGATTGACAAGAACACACCTCATGCAGAGTTCGAGTTGCATTAATACATTTCTTATATATTATAAACAATAATGGAGGCTAGCGATGTGTAGCCTCCATTATTGTTTTATTTCTTCTTCATCATGTGCCACCAGGCGAATGGTCGTCTGTGGTTTGCATAGTCTAGGTCGCGCTCGTTGGTGTATGCCTCGCGTTCGAAATATATATCGGAATAGGCATCTATCCACATTCTGCCAAGCGATCTTCTCAATTGACCTATCCTCAATGCTTTGCGTTCAAGGATTATCTTCGTTGTGAAGCGATAGAGCCATTCTGCGACATACCACAGCATAAAACCCACAAACAGCATCTCTCTCTGTTGGAGAGTATGGATGTATTCGTGGTTTTTTACCACCTCGCTCATTTGCCCTTTGTCGCTTCGCACGAATATCACGCCGAATAAGTTCATGGCAAAGAACGCCCCGAATGGGAAATGCTTGTTGTATATTATGCGCATAGTGTTACCTTAAACCTAACAAATCTCTGTACTTGTTGCTCCATCTCCATATTGTGGCATGCGAAACATCGAGGATATTCTCTATCTGACCGTTCGAGAGTCCCATCTTTATGAGATAGCAGAACTGTTTCTGCTTCTCGTCGAAAGCACCCAGTTTCTCTGCCAGTTCCTGAATGAACGATGGATTCTGTCGATCGACAGCCTGATAGAGACTGCCCCAGTCGGCATCTTGCAATGAGTATCGACCACGGATGGCAAGGTCGATCTTGTTCTTCACATCCTCTGCATCCTGCGCCAAAGCGAAGGTGTGGAGGCTGCGCAATAACAGTTCGTTCTGCTTCACCTTCTCCTCCAACTCGGTCTGCATACGGTTCATCTCCTCCTTCTTTGAGTTTACCTCCTCTTTGAATCGGTCGATTTCCGCATTAATCTGCTGCAACTGTTCTGTCTTTGAGTCAAGAAGTGAGCGTGAACTGTTCAGTTCCTCTTCCTTGCCCTGAATCTTGTCCATCATCTCTATGTGAGCCTTTTTCAGGTTGTTCAGTTCGACATCCTTAGAGAGCAATGTACGCACGGTGTTATACTTACTGCGGAAGTACATCATCAGCAGGATGGCAATCACGAGGAATGTGCCCAGCACCACTCCGATAGCCAATCGTTTGTACATCTCCTGCTTTGCCTTCATCTCTTCCTCAGCCTCTGCATCACGGTTATACTTGTACTTGTTGTTCACCGTGGCTGCAGCAATCTGTCGTGTACCAAGGTTCAGTGAGTCACTGACCTCAATGAACTCAGCAGCATATTTGGCAAGGGTATCGCGCGTGCTTATATCAATATTAACCAGAAGAAGGCGATGAGCTGCATCATATTTTACAGAAAGTGGGTATGTCTCGTCATAAAGAACTTTTCTTAAAAATATCTCTGCCGAATCGGGACGGTCTATAAGAAGCAGATATTCTGCGAGCGATAATGCCTCATCTGATGTGAGTCGCTTGCCATCCCCTTTTTCTATAAGTTCGAAAAACTTCTTTTCACGTTCTTTGTTCTTCATTCGGGTGTAGTGATAGAGCAGTGTCGTCACCTCATCCTTCGTGAAATTGTTGTTTGTGGTTACAAGAGCATACGCTTTGTCGAAATAACCCATAGCCTCCTTGGTGCGGTCCAGAGCTTTCAGTGCTGATCCCACATGGATATAGTCAGTTGCAGTGATATCATTGAAATGCTTTGAACACTCCAATTCTTTCTCTGCCATGAGCAGAGCATTCTGGTAGTCCTGCACATTATTATATATATAGTGGAGGTTGGAATAGGTGTTGCGCAACATCGTACTGTCACATCCCGCATTATTTAAGGCAATATCGCGTGAGATAAGAAAATGGTCGATGGCACGAGGAGCATCATCGATATCACGATACACGCTACCGGCATAGTAATGGGCTTCCTGCTTGTCGAGGCTGCTTCCATTGTCGTCGAAATACTCCACCAGTTCCCTTACCATAATATCGGAATTCATAGGAACATACGCCTTGTCTTTGAGTCGGATTTCCAATAGATCGTATTTCTTCTGCACATACTCCGAGCACTTGCGTGTGCTTGGCTTTATTGAGTCGAGCATAAGCAATGCCAGCTGAGGGTCGTTGTCGCCCACAGCCTCTATCTCTTCGATTCGCTGTAACTGTGAAGAATAGTTGTCGCACCCCACAATCAACAGCATCGTCAGTATTACTAGGTATATCTTTCTCATTTTCGTGTACCTTTTTGTTGTTGCAAAGATAATAATTTTTGTTTTTTGAAACAAGTAAATTCCGTTTTTTTGTTGTTTCATGCAGTTACATTTAACATTTTGATGAAACAAAAAATGAAATATTTTGAAATTATTTAAATCGCTGATTGCTAGTTAGTTGTGTTGGAAATTGTATATTAGTGATATTATGATGAAACAAGATGAAACATGAAATATTTGCATGTTATGTCATAATTTTATAATTTTGCACCACCTAAAATAAATAAGGTATCAAATAAGTATTAAATAGAATATAAACTTTTAAATAAGATTATTATGAAATTCTTGGGTCACCAGTAAATCCCCGTGTTTGAATTATTGAGTAAACATGTGTGAA
>JAUNIK010000655.1 GCA_030523505.1 Prevotellaceae bacterium
AATCTTTCAAAGAACTCTGTTGTAAATTCTCTATTTACTAGAGCGCTTAAAGGTTCTCCTCATCCGTTCGTCTGAGGTATCCCTGAAAAGCGAGTGCAAAGGTACTGCCTTTTTCCCAAACCACCAAACATTTTCAGGAAAAAGTTTCAAAATTATGCGATTTTTATGCCAGAATTGACCATCGTCAAGCAAAAACGGCCCACAAAGCCCCTCACCCCGGCTTCCAGCCTCCCCTCTCCCCTCCGAAGCTTCTGCGGGGAGAGGGAGTGAAATGCTACGGTACTAGAAAAAATAACGAAGACGAGGACGAAGACGAATACGAGGAATGCAGTTCATCGCTAATCGCTAATCACTAATCGCTCATCTATAATATAATAATGTACGCGTGTGCGCACGCATGAGAAAAGACAAGTTACGTTTTGCTATGCATTTACTATGCATCAAGCTCTCTGATTCCTTTAAGTTGCTGGTCGTATTTCTTCCACAGCTATGCCCACTCGTTATTTTTTGTTATTTTCTGGACATGGAATAACCTGTGAACTTGATTAATACGATTTTTCCTGCCACTTATTGAAAGCCCTGATCTGTATGGTTCTGCCATTGTACACGACCGTATCCTCTTTATCAAAGGTAATCAGCAAAAGATTATCGCAATGCAATTCCTCCGCACATTCCACCAAAGCAGAGAGTTCGCGTTTGAGAGTACGCTCATTGCTTGTGTCGTATGACACCTGAATAAGCTGCTCTACTTGAACACCTTTGCGTGTAACAAAATCCACCTCTTTATCATTACGCGAGCGATAATAGAAGAGCGATTTCTCCTCATCATAGCCTCGACGACGCAACTCCAGAAAAACTCCGTTTTCGAGCAGACGCCCAAGATTCTCGCTGAGATTGAATCCTGCCCCCAGAACAAATCCATTATCCACCACATACACCTTCCTCGGGGCCTTCATCATTACCTTCAGTTTGTTATTGTATCGTGGAAGATAATAGAACAAGTAAGGTTCGTGCAAGTAGCCACAAAACTTCTTGACCGTATTCTCACTACTCATGCCAAGATCTTCACTCAGCGACAATGTGGTAAAAGGATTGCAGAAGTTGGAAAGCAGATAGTTGGCAAGATTGAACAGTTCCGTCACTTTGCGAATCCTATGACGCTGGGCTACATCCTTTGTGATGATGGAAGTGAAGAGCGTCTGCAGATAGCTCCCCGTCATCTGGCGAGCCTGCAGTGTCTCCGGATAACCTCCCATGCGAAGATATTCCTCATAGATGATCCTAGCCTTAGCCTCCTGCTCCGGCTGAATATTCTGAGCCGTAATTCCAGAATAGCAGAGTGTTTCAGACAACCCAAACGGCAGCATTTCAATCTCCACATACCGGCCTGTAAGCACCGTTGCCATTTCGCTGCTCAGCATCTTGGCATTACTACCCGTGATAATCAGATTGACGCCTCTGCGATACAGTTTTGCCACCCACAAATCCCAACCATCAAGATTCTGTACCTCATCGAGCAACAGGTACTGATAGGATGGATATACACTGTCAAGA
>JAUNIK010000656.1 GCA_030523505.1 Prevotellaceae bacterium
GTGCAACCGCAATCGGAAAGAAACTGAAGACTATGGGCTGGGATGTAATCGCAACCAGCGAAGATTTTAATTTCCATAGCCAGATTTGGAATGAAGCATGGAATAATGGTCAAAACGACGAAAACGGCCAGTGCTACAATGCTACCACTCACCGTGGCGACATCAACATCACTGCAGGTTCATATGCAGCGTTCCTCGGTCAGAGGACCATCTTCGACACTGATGGACTTTGCTTGTTCTACAATACCAACACAGTCAACAAGCAAGTGCTCGAGAGCACCGAAAGCTGGACAGCATGGAACGAGCACTATGGTTATACCGACCACGGTGCCGACGGTTTGATCAACAAAGGATACCGTTTCTATGTGGTAAGACTGAACGATGGTACCGAATTTGATCTCTACTTCATGCACATGGACGCAGACTCTGATGCAGAAGACAATGCAGCACGTGAAACGCAAATCAAGCAGCTGGCAAAAGCGATCCTTAACAGCAACAACAAGCGTCCTATCATCGTAATGGGTGATACAAACTGCCGCTACACTCGTGACCGCCTGAAGACTTGCTTTATCGACGCTATCAACAGCGATGACCGTTTCACCTGCAAGGATCCCTGGATTCAATATGGTCGTCAGGGCGTTTATCCCACTTACGGTGCAGAATCTATCATGGCCGAGCACAAGAGCGGAGATAACGCTGGCAATAAGGAAGGTTGCGTAGGTGTACGCCAAGGTGAGGTTGTGGACAAAGTGTTCTATATCAACAACACCGAGAGTAACATCCGCATCGTTGCAGAGAGCTACTGCCAAGACCGTTCATTCATCAACGAGGCCGGCGAACCTCTCGCAGACCACTGGCCCTGCGTAGTTGAATTTAGCTACCACGATTACGATCCCGCTATCGACGACGTCGAGGAAGAGAAAGAAGAATGCGACATGAGCGGTACTTACTATCTGCGCAACAAACAGACCGGATACTACCTGAAAGCCGGTGGATGGTGGGGAACCCATGCCGTACAGGGTGACTATGGAAGCCTGATGACTCTGGACAGATTGCCCGACGGCACCTATACTCTCAAGTCGAATACCGGAAACTTGTCACAGGGCGATCCCTATATGGACCGCCCCGAGGATGAGGTTTATTACTGGGAACTGAAGCAGATTGGCACATATTATGCTGTCACATACAACAACGGCACAAAGGCCCTGACCAGTAATGATCCCACCACATTTGCTTATGGCCCCAACCATCGCTATGTTACTTGCGCAGATTACACTGGTGACGATTGGCAACAATGGGAGTTAGTGACCAAGGATGAACTGAAAGTGGAGATGCTTAAAGGCACAACCGAAGATCCCTATAATTGTACTTTCCTGATGTCAGGTGCTAACTTTGACAGAAATGACGATCTTGGAATTGCAAGATGAACAACAACATATCCCCAGACGCTGGTCGAATGTCGTCAAACCTGTGCGGTGGAAAGGTTGATTTCGAATATGGTAACAGCTGCGCTGAAGCAATGGTTAAATCAAAGATAGGCTCCTCTGCATCAAC
>JAUNIK010000094.1 GCA_030523505.1 Prevotellaceae bacterium
CGGTGAGAACCTTATGATACGGTGTCAGATTCTCGATGATGCCACGAGTCTTCACACGGATAATCTTACTCTCGTTGACATGAAACAGTTTCTTCTCCAGTCCTTCGGCAATGGTCAGCACAAAGAGGATGAGCACCACCGCTGTTATCGAGATGACATACATTCCAGCACCGATAGCCAAGCCGATAGCCGCTGTTGCCCATATGCCAGCCGCTGTTGTCAAGCCCTTCACCGAACCTTTCATGTTGATGATGGCACCAGCACCGAGGAAACCCACACCGGATATTACCTGTGCAGCGATACGACCAGGGTCACCGTTCTTCAGTCCGAGGTATTCCTGCGGGATATATATCGACACGAGCATTGCCAGTGTAGCACCCATACAAATCAGCGAGAAGGTACGCATACCCGCAATCTGTCCTTTGCGACGGCGCTCCAATCCCACCATCGAACCAAGGATAACACTAAGCAACAGTTTGAATGCGGCACCTAGGAGGTTCACATTCGGATCGTTTATCAATTCAAGTATATGTTCCATATATCGTTTTTTATTATGCTATTTTTTCAACACCAAAATTCAGTCTTTCCATCGGCTTTCATCCTGCCGCCACATTTCGGGCATGAGAAACCATCCCATATTTTCAGATCGTCGCTCATGCAGTTAGGGCACAGTCTTCCAAACTCACTGCCGAACGAGGGCACAAGCTCTGCGATGACTCCACCGACGGTCAGGTTCTGCACAGTGTGGCAGTTGCTGCACACCAACTGACTGATATGCTGATTGAAGAAGCCGTGGCCGGAATAGACCTCCGCCTCATAGCCACATTTTTGGCAGATATATTTTTGTTTGTCAGCCATATCTTCACTTTTCAGCACTTTTCATGTGCAAAATTAAACAATATTATTGATAATCCCCTCATTCCGGCAGAATTTCTTTGGTGATTAGAAAAGAAATCCTTACCTTTGTCCTGAAAGACTAAATTTGGCGATAGCGATGGCGAAGCCGAGTGGATAATTGAAAATTAATATAATAATGAGAAAGATTCTTTTAGCAGCGACGTTGCTCCTTTGCACTCTCGCGGGCATGGCACAGGAGAAAGTCATCAACATCCAGAAAACCGATGGCACAAACTCGCAGACGCGTGCCGTTGAACTCGATGAGATCAGTTTCCTCACTGTCGAACAGGGCGGTCAGGGACTTATGGTTAAAACCCTCGGCGGCGAGACTGTGGGAGTGCTCTTTGAAACCAACCCAGTTGTTACCATCACCAATGGCAAACTCCGTGTCAAGTCATCTTTGGAAACTGTAGAGTTTGAAATCACCGATATCGCCGAGATCACCTTTGGTGATGCTCGTGAATACACCGCCATCACTCCTGTCCATGATTTCTCTTATGTGTTGCAAGATGGTGGAGCACTTCTCCGTGGCATCCCAGAGGGAGTGAAGCCACGCATATATACCGTCGATGGCCGTAGCATTCCAGCACCGGCTGTTGCTGGTGGTGAACTGCTACTCAACCGCTCAACCCTCGGTACTGGCGTGTTCATCATCAAAGTAGGTTCGTTCGCAACAAAAATCAAACTCTAAACAACAATGCAAAAGATTTTCCTTCTTGCCTCAGCCCTTTTGGTTACAACTCACCTCTGGGCACAGCAACCAACAACAATGATCGTTAAAACCACCAATGGTGCTGCCGTCCGTACCGATGTCAGCCAGGTGGAAAAGATAACCTTCGGCGATGCCACTTTCGAAATCAACAGTTCCGGCGATCGTATCCTCGAGGCCGATGAAATCAGTTGGTCCGACGACCATCTGCTGCCTTATTTCCTTGAACCGGCAGCCACCGTGCGCTCGCTCGATATGCCCGCAGCCTCACTCAGCGACCCAGAGCGTGTGATGTTCTGCACCCTGCAGGGCATCATCAACCGCACTCGTCCACGTATCCTCCTCTATAACCACAACGAGGAACCACGCAACACATGGCCTTCTGCCCATACACTCCGCGTATCGCCAGTGTCGTCATCTACACCTTATAGTATGGTAGATCTCTTCAAGGACGAGGTGAAAGGTCTTGTGCTCTACAGCACCTCACGCAGCGAGCACTATGCCAACCTCGCCATCACCATCGCCGGCCTCGATCGTCTGCTTCCTGTAACAGCCGATGTAAAGTCGAAACTCGAGGCTAACGGCATGGATTTCCCTGTTGTTGTGGATCTCACATCACTCACCATGAACAAGGCTGCCGACATCTACAAGTATCTCTACGACAACTACTGGAGCCGTTGCAACCACCGTCTGCTCATCAGCGAGCGCCCACTCATTCCTTATGTCCATGACATCGGTGCAGCCGCCGGTTCTGCTTGCGTATATCTCGACCCACGCAACAGTGGCGAGAGAACCGTCCTCGATAAGTTCCTTGCCGACCTCACCCCTGGTCGCGACTTCGTCCTCGGCTGGTATCCAGAGGAGCGCTCGGGCATTGGCGAAGCAACAAAGTACGGCCTCTCCACCGTTCCTGCCGATTTCTTTGAGAACGCCACCGTCTATACTGCTGTCAAGAAGGATGTGAAGATCTATCCAGTGCCAAAGCGTCCTAAGTTGGAGAACAAGGTATATGCAACAGTATATCTCAGCGATGGCGACAACATCCAGTATGTGCAGCACGCCATGGCAAAGATCTTTGAACAGTCGGGACGCGGTAAGATGCCAATGAACTGGACTATCAGTCCTGCCCTTGCCGACATCTCGCCATGCATGCTCAACTACTACTATCGCAAAGCCACCAACAACGACTGCTTCGTCAGCGGTCCTTCAGGCATGGGCTATGCAATGCCTTACGATGAACTCAACCATAAGTATTACGCATCGCAGCGCGATAAGGAACTGATCACACCTTATGTTCAACTCTCAAACCGTTATATCGAGAAGTCAGGTCTTCGCGTCATCACCGTATGGGACGACCTCAGTGTTCCTCAGCGCAATGCCTATGCAGAAAACTGCCATTATCTCTACGGACTCACCGTCAACGATGTTGATGGTACCCGCAGCACAAAGGACTATGGAGGCTGGCTCAGCATCGCACCTCAATATCCTTGGTATGAACCAAGTGCAGACGGTGTAGCCAACCATTTCAATCGTGATATCAAGAATTTCGACGGCACAGCACCGATGTTCGTCTCAGGTCAGGTCACAGTATGGGATGTAGGTCCCGACAAACTCATCGCCTTGGAAGGCAAACTCGATGCCCTCTCGCCAGGCAATGTCCATGTAGTACGCGCCGACCACTGGTTCAGCTATTACAACGAAGCCCACCATCTGCCATTCAACCTCACCCTTATGGAGGACATGGAAATCACCTGTTCGCCGGTCAAGAGCAAGGCACAGTATGCCGCCGACGGTTCCCCATCGCAGGGATATATCTGGACCTCAAAGGACAGCGACGGAACAGCGTGGGTGCAGTTTGATTTCAAGGAATCGTTCTCTATCAGCCGTTATGTCGTACGCCATGCCGAGGCAGGCGGTTATGAACCACAGCTCAACACCCGTGACTTCACCATTGAGACCAGTCTCGACGGCACCACATGGACCACAGTAAGCACCCATGTAGGCAACACCCAGCCAGTCACTGATGCAGAGGTCACACCTGTCGAAGCCCGTTATGTCCGCATCAATGTCACCGACGGCGGTGCTGACGGAACAGTCCGCCTCGCCGACATCGAAGTTTACGGCTCGCACTAACATTTTGCGGCAGTCCTCCCATATAGTAATCCCCGGCACAGTCTCCTGCGTCGGGGATTAGTTTTTATTTGGGGAACAAAGTGGATAGTATTATGCAGTCTCAGTCAATCTCTACTTCCATTTCGCAAGCGTAGTAATGATCCTCGTCCAGAGTGATGAAATATTCATCTTCGCCCACGTGAAATCCTTCGGCATCTTCCCCGTTCTTTCCGTAGAATGTCATCACTGCAGCGCAGATAATCAACGGTCCTATGTTCAGACTGTCAGGATCATTATTCAGATAAGTCTCCAGGTCCGCAGTTTTTTCAAATGTCATCCCCTGCAGATCATCCCAATCCTCATCGCTCTCCAGAAGGCACAGCATGTTCTTTACTAAAGCATCTTTCTGTTCTTCCGAAGCCTCATTGGCATCGTACAGCACATCTTCACGAGTCTCCACCACAATCTCCGATCGCAGAAACTCCACTAGTCCGAAATTCTCCATTATGTAATCTTTATTATGTTTTTATTTCTTCAATATCTCTGAGGATAAGACCTCAAAATTCTCCTTCATCCTCCTCAGTCTCGTGCCTTTTAGCAATTGCCTCGGCATAGCCCTTCATGAGAGCCTCAATAACTGCATCTTCCTTTCGTTGCCTTCTCTCCTCGTAAGGACCATGCAGTCGGCACGCCTCTTTGTAGCCATCCATAAACTCCTCGTGCGAAGGCTCATGATCCCACACCACAGGAGTCGTTTCGGTTTCATCATCAATAATCTTGCAGAGAACAAAACCATCCTCGTGTTGTTCCACTACATAGATTATTTCTTCGTATTCATCGTAATATCTCATATTATCCTTAGTTTTTATTTATATCGCCAAAATTACAAAAAGCAAATGGAATAACCAAATGAAAATAAAGAAAATCATTGTAGTGAAAAGAGGAACGATACTTTTGTATAGTTCCTCCTCAAATATAACTAACCGAACATCTTTTCATCAAGAACATAGAATGTGTCCTCAATGAAGCCCGTCACTTCCTGAGCCTCTGCAAACGCCAGACCAGAAAGGTCCAATGAGTCATCATCGCCATAGCATGTACCCAGGAATACATATCCATCAGGCACTTCTGCCTCCTGTCCAGGTTTCATTCCCACAGCCTCGCAATATTGGTCATACAACTTCTTGCACTCCTCCTCCAAGCGGTCCTTGTCATTGAAATCGACATCATTACAATTACAAGCCTCTGGCTCGAAGTCCTTCGGTTCCCATACATACAACAGCTTGAAATATTCTGGAATCAAGTAGAAACGCTCACCTTTAAAAGTAATATATTGAGCACTATCGTCCTTCTGCTCAAACGAAGGGAATATCGTGATATTATCCCACTCCGGGCCATACAAGGTCATCACCGCCACTGTATTAGCGATCTGGTTCTCGAGCATCTCGTCCCAGCAATTAGCCACATGCTTTGCATCCTCATTAAACTTTGCGTAAATTTTCATAATACCAAAAAATTAAATTATTAATAAATACAATTATCACTCACCCTACAAATATAGTAAATATTTTCTTTCTGTGGGACATGCTTGAATATTTTTTGGAGAATTTATGATTTTGATTGCGCAGCGCAATCAAAATGCGGAATTCTCTGAAAAAATTGCTATCCTACTGTTGGCATTTGTCGTAGACGAAAATAGAAAATCATCAATTTCCCTCCACCCTCCACAAATGCTTGTAATCATCTGTAAATCAGTAGGTTATCTTGTGGAGGGACATTTTTCTTCCTCCACACTTCTTACACACTTGTGGAGGTACAGTGGAGGGACGAAAAAGTCCCTCCACAAGCGGAGAGACTGATAATCAGCGAGTTACGCCGGTTTGTGGAGGGTGGAGGGAAAATGATGATTTTGTAAAATTGGAATGAGGCGGTGTTCGCAAGTGTGCCTCAGATGAAAGTGCCCAAATGAGGTCATGAAAACGGTGGAATGAGCACTTCATTTGGGCGGAATAAGGAGTTCATTCCATAGCTTTTGTCTTATGACTCCATAGTTTTATTCTTCATCGCAGTTATTCAAACCCTCGTAGCCCTTCATTTCCTCGGCTGCCATTTGGTGTTCCTCCTGAGGGAGAACATATCGTAGCATTGAATGATCCTTTAGGAATATGTGATTCAGCGTGTGTGACAGGCTCTCCAGCGTCCGCTCGCGGGTGGGCCTTCTCAGTTCACATTCCCATACTGTTATTGAGTGCCAGCCCATCTTTGCCAGTTTCTTCTGCACTTCGACATCACGTTCTTGGTTTCTTAGGATCTTACTCACCCAGAACTCCCTCCTCGTATGAGGAATCTTACAACACTCCGAGTTCGTCAAATTGTCCAATTGTAAATCGTTCAATTGTCTAATTACATTGTGTCCATGCCAGAAGCATCCGTTCACGAATATGCATGTACGGTATTTCCTCAGTACAAGGTCGGGTTTACCCGGCAGTCGGCGGTCGTTAAGCCTATATCGGAAGCCTCTGCTCCAAAGAAACTTACGCACAATCATCTCGGGCTTCGTGTCCTTTCCACGAATCCGCGACATGTTGCGACTGCGAGCAGTCGTGACCTCAGGCTCGGTTTCTATATGAAGCTTGTCCGACATAAACTAATTAATAATAAGGTTCCCGCCCCAAAAAGGGGAAGAAGAGGGGGCTCTTTTGTTTTATTCAATTACCGGCAGTTTGATTGGCAGTTTATAGAATTTCTGGTATTCGCTTATAACGCCAATCTTGTCTGAATTCAGTTCTCCATTGCCAAGCAACAGTCTATCCGGGAAATCCATGATGTTTTCAACCCCTTCCTTACTTGGATATATCACCATACAAGGACTGACAAATTCCTCGTCCTGGCAATTCAGAAAATTCGTGCGTATTCTCTTGTGACGGGCATATCCCGATAGTTGCCGGACATTCTCATGGATAACGCCCTCATCCCACCGAGGTATATATTTCGTGTCAATAATCATATGCTCGTCCTTCTTGCTGAAGTCAATGATATTGCCACGTACAGCCTCTTGATATCCAATCAGCGAAGTGTCATAACGCTCGGCAAGCAGAGCATACACATATCTCTCGAACAAGACTGGCATATCAATGATGAACGGTGGGAATTTCTGCAAGCCATCATCACCGTCGCCCACGCATTTGCCTTGTTTCCTGATTATCATCTTTGCCAAAGGCATTGCCTCACGGTAGTCTTTGAACATCGGGTTCAAATGAATTCTCGACAAGTCCTGGATGCTAATCTCGGAACTTACATTTTCGAATGCCGGCATACATTCGTTGTACATATTGACCAACGGTTGGAAATGCATCCCCAGAGCCTGGCTCTGCCTGATGATCATTCCGCGGCAATACGACAGTGCTGCTTTCAGAATCCTGTTCTCCAGACAGTCGATTTCGTATTCCTGAAACCGGCAGTCAACAGAGTCTTTCCTGCCCTGTGCAAATCCATGTTTTATATATTGGCTGAAAAGAATCTTACCCTTGATCTTCGATGTCAATCGCTCCTCATGTGTCACATAACCGCTCTTCAAACCCTTCTTCACTATTCGCTTCACTACATTCATGAAGTAAACAATCAGCAAAGGTTCGAGCTGAAAATCATGGGAATCAATCTCAATGGGTTTGTCCTCGGTACGGATGTAAAACAGTTTGTCCAGATCTTTGTTCACTTTCTCGCAGGCGAAACACCTCATGAACATCGTCTGGAAATCCAGTCCGCTAATCTTCGGACGCACCACAATGGCCTTGCTATGCCTTTTGTCAATCCAGTCGGCACCAACATAATAGGACATGAAAAACTCGTCCTGACGGAAATCATAGTCCATTCCCATCAGTCGAATATCCCTCAGGCATTGAGTCTTCTCAACACCTCTCATCTGGTCCATCAGAAGTTTTCTCAGCTTCTCTTCTTCCACATGGAATATCTCATGTTCCCTGAACGACAGCATCCTTTTTCTGCGTAATAATCTGCCTCGCTTATTGAATATTCTTTCCAAGACTATCGATAGCCTCTTTGACGCCACCACGTTCCACCAGAATGCCATCCCGCAAGTATTCCCTGAGGAGAGGACGAATCTTGTAATCCAGATTCATCTTGTAGTCATCCTCCGTAGGAGCCAGGAAGTAGCTATGGCCAATCATCACGTCCACAAGCTCGAAATCATCAGAAAGGTTGTTCTTGATGATATTCTTTACCTCATTACTGCTTGTTTCTCAGTTCACCCTTGTCGTGGTAGAATTCATTGATAACAAACGGATCCGACTCCAATGTCATGAAGGCGAATCGCCGGCGAATAGCATAGTCGATATAACCAAGACTTCTGTCGGCTGTATTCATCGTACCAACGATATACAGATTGTCTGGCACACCAAACTCCTCGCCTGAGTAAGGCAGAGTAACCTTGAACTCATCTTCATTGCCCATGCGCTTGCTTTTTTCGAGCAGGGTGATCAACTCGCCCAAAACCTTTGAAATATTTGCACGGTTTATCTCGTCGATTATCAAGACGTATTTACTATCAGGTGCAGCCATTGCCTCAGAGCAGATACGCTTGAATATGCCGGGCATCACATGGAAGGTCATCTCATGCTTCACCTCGTCGGTATTTGGCTTAAGTCCTTCGACAAACTCCTCGTAATCCAGACTCTGGTGGAATGTTGTAAATGCGATTCGCCCTTCCTTTTGCAGACGCAGATATTCCTCTTTTAGTTCTTTCCTTGTAGCAGGAATCTCGCCGTTGCACAGATATACCGCCAGTTCCGTAGTGACATACGTCTTACCACATCCCGGTGCTCCCTGCAAGATTATCTGACCGTTGTTATCAAGCAGTTTCTTTGCGTCCTTGACAAAGTTACTAACCATACCGTGTTTCATATTCGTTTTATCTTTTGCCATATCTCTACGATATGTATTTCCTTCATAACATTATTATTGCTTTGCAATTACAAAAGTATAACAAATGTTTGAAACTACCAAATATAGTGGTTAAAAACGAAAACGAACACGAAGACAGGTAACTATAATTTTTCACTCTTCACTTTAAAAGTGGCCCTGG
>JAUNIK010000657.1 GCA_030523505.1 Prevotellaceae bacterium
GGATAGGTAGGCAATAACGAGAAACCGCCGACTAAAAGTGCCATCAGATAGAGGTGTTGACGTTGGTTGATATGATGTATCAGGATGTTCCAAAACGGAATGGTGAGGAAGAAGAGGATGAAGCAACTGACGAAATTGGTGTTAAATCCCCATACGGGAGAGAGCAGTTTCAGTAGTCTCGAGGCACTCAGCTGTTCATGACCGGTAAAGAGGAAGATGAGGTAAATCACGATCTTATAGAAATAGATTTGTGTCAGCAGCTTGACTAACTTCTTCATCGTGATATCACTCTTACACATAAAGTATCCCGTAATCATCATGAAGCAGTTGATACCAGTCTTGCCCCACATGCCAAACCAGAGGTATGACAGGGAGTGCAGAGAGGATGGTTCTTTCATCATCTCAGACAGCAGACCGGAATTGACCACATAGTGGTGTGCGACAATGAGCAGCATGGCCACCACTCGGAATAGTTCCAGATTGGATTGTCTAACCCGCGGCTCCGCCGTGGGGGGGGAGGGGTAATTTAACAGGAGTCATCTAATTTGTCATTAAAAATTTTGCGGCAGCCAGCAGTATCGAACTGCGGACTCTCAATGAGAGAGTTCTACCTGTATGGCTGCATGAAAGTTGTATTCTCTAAAATTTCAAAATTGTTCCTCCCCAACTCAAACCTACACCAAAGCCAGAAACCATCACTTTCATTCCTTCATGAATAGTACCAGCTTCAAGACATTGTTTCAGACCTATCATCACGGTAGAAGAAACGGTATTGCCTGTTTCTTGAAGATTGACATAGAACTTTTCCTTTTGTAGCACACAGACTTTGCGGATAGTATTGAGCATAAACTTATTTGCCTGATGGAAAACATAGTAATCAACATCATCGGGTGCAATATTATTCTTTCCAAGAATGGATTTCATCATAGCAGGAACTGCTTCAAGTGTGAAGTTGAATATAGCTGAGCCATTCATATATAGATAATCATCATACCTCTGATGACCGTCCTCATCCTCTGAAACATTACCAGTAGCTTGCTTGCAACGAGCTGCTCCTGTCTTCACAATAAGGGTTTCTGCACCAGAGCCATCCGTCCCAAGGGTGAATTCGCCAATCTCGGCAATACCCTCTGTGGAAACAAGACAAGCAGCAGCTCCATCACCAAAGATAGAACGATTGCTTTTGTCGGATAGATGAAGGTATTTGTTATAAGTCTCAGCTGTAAGAACAAGCACATTCTTTGCTATTCCAGCTGATATAAGTCCTTTTGCCATTGCCAAACCATATACACAACCTGAACATCCAAGGTTGTAATCGAATGCTCCAGCTGTTGTAGGTATACCCAACTTATGCTGAAGTATGCAAGCCGTAGAAGGAAGGAAATAGTCAGGACTCTGCGTGCAGAGCATTACAAAGTCGATGTCTGTTGGTGAAACATTATATTCCTCAAATAACTTGCGTGCTGCCTTTTCTGCCATATCTCCAGCAGTATCATCTTCAGCAGCAAGATGGCGTGAGTTTACTCCAACTTTCTTCGCTACCTTAT
>JAUNIK010000095.1:0-1891 GCA_030523505.1 Prevotellaceae bacterium
TCACTATCGCAAGGACAATCCCAACTCCATCATGCGAAGCAAGAAGGTTGACCGTGAGACCAAAGCCTACAAGACTATCATTGAGCAGATATGCCAGAACATGACCGGTTTTATGAAAGGCACTCAAAAGGAATACATCTTCTGCAATCTGCAGACAGCTATCAATGCACATTATTATGAAGATGAAGCCGCAAAGCAACACCTCATAGCATGCTTGCTGTCGGTAAGTTCCATGACAGAACAATGGCTCTTGAAGGTTTATTTCAATGCAAAGAACCGTTTTATAAAGCGTGTCGCTTCGTCATTGCTCTATAAATGCTACGCTGTGGCAGATAAATTCATTAGATAATGCAACCTCAGAATATAACAATCAACATTACCGGTGATTTCTATCTCCCGTCGGTAGAGGGATGGAATTTCGGTTCTTCACTCAGTGCACTTCTCAAGGCTGGCGATATAAATGTAGTCAACCTTGAAGCACCGTTGAAGACTCCGTGCGCAAAACCAGCCAAGAAGAGTGGCCCGAGTCTGTGTCAGGACACTGTCGTACCAGAGTTCCTCATGAAAAAAGGCTTCGGAGTGATAAACTGCGCCAACAATCATATATTCGACTATGGCACAGAGGCGCTGGCAAATACATTGACCGCTTTCGCTGATAAGGCTGTATTGGTCGGTGCGGGTTCGTTTGATGACGCATATTCCATCAAGATTGTTGAGGTAAAAGGCATCAGGATTGGTTTCCTCGCTCTGACCCAGTATGAGTTTGGTGTTCACGATGATAAGTCATTTAGCAATGGCAAGTTGGGCGCTGCATGGATGTGCCACCCTGATGTGAGCAGGATTATTGCCCTCTCGCGCAATGTCTGCGACAAGTTGATTGTGATGCCGCATGCCGGTTTGGAGCATTTCTCATATCCATTGCCAGAACTGCGAACTCTCTATCGGCATTTCATCGATATGGGAGCCGACGCCGTTGTTGCATCGCATCCTCATGTGCCACAACCATGTGAGACATACAAAGGTAAACCGATATTCTACAGTCTTGGCAATTTCTGTTTCGATATGCCGGTTCACAACCGCCCATTATGGAACAAAGGATTGCTGGCTCAGTTGCAGATAAATGAGAAAGGCGTTCTTTCCGGATATGCTCTGCCTGTTTCATTTGATTGTGCTGCGAAAACCGTCGAACTGTCCACCGACAAGCAATATGCCATTCATCTGGCAGAAATCAATAATTTGATTAATGTCGAGACGAAGTATCTTGATGCTGTGAATAAGCAGTGTCTGGCAATGAAACCAACATACGACATGATTCTTTCTATGGGCGGTTATCACCAGGTCTTGTCATTGCGCAAGGCGGCTTCGCTCTTGAAACAGCAACTGTCGGCACTGATAAAGAGAAAGCCTGTAGCTGTGAATGATGCTCATTTCATCAATACCCTTCGTTGTGAGACTCATCGATGGGTAATGTCGCGAATATACGAACTGACAAATAAATAGTAGAGTATGAAGAAAATGCTAAGAAAAGTGTGTCCTGAGTGGATACATACAATGTATGCCGAAACGAAATATTGGATTCGTTTCCATTTCTTCATCAGGTCACTCGACTCGGAGTTCTTCCGTGGTATCATGGGTTATGATATCAATTGGGATAACCCGCAGGATCTTAACGAGAAGATTAATTGGCTGAAACTATACAGCGACACATCCGAGTGGACTCGCCTGGCAGATAAATACCTCGCAAGAGATTATATCGCAGAAAAGCTCGGTGCCGATGTGTTGCCAGAATTATACGGAGCATGGAAGCGGGCAGAGGATATAGATTTCGACGCACTGCCTGATAAGTTCGTTATAAAAACAAATCACGGCTGTGGTGGAGTAGTGGTAGTTA
>JAUNIK010000095.1:1901-4569 GCA_030523505.1 Prevotellaceae bacterium
CGGATAAGGCAACACTTGACAGGGAAAAGGTCAGGAAGGAAATGGCAGAGGCTATTAGTCATAAGTTCGGCTACAAGACCATCGAACCGCATTATATGAAGATTCCGCCGGTAATCATGGCCGAACAACTGATTGAGAACGACGCCACTTTCTCTACATCAATCGTTGACTATAAGGTGTGGTGCATAAACGGCAAACCAGAGTGTATCCTTATGTGTTCCGACCGTAGTGGAAAGAAATGCACTCTTTCATGGTATGATACAGAGTGGAACTTCCTTCCGGATGTGAACTCAGGTCGTCATTCCGGCGATTATAAAGAGATACCTCGCCCAGTGTGCCTCGCCCAGATGTTGCAGTATGCCAAAACACTTGCCGAAGGATTCCCACAGATACGTGTGGATTTCTATATAGAGAAAGGCAGACTATATGTCGGCGAACTGACATTCACCTCGCAGGGAGGATATATGGATTACCTCTCGCGTGAGTTCAGTTTGAAGTTGGGAAAAAATGTACCATTAATCAGAAAGTAAATAATATGTACGCACCAATAGCGCTGTTTACCTACAATCGAGCTGACAAGACTCACAGAGTACTGGAAAGTCTGAAGCAGAATGCCGAGTCGAAGGATTCCGACCTGTATATCTTCTCCGACGGACCGAAGAACGAGAAGGCTGCAGAAGGAGTCAAGGCAAACCGTGAATACATCCATACTGTCACAGGATTCAAAAGCGTGACCATCATTGAGCGCGAGAAGAACTGGGGCTTGGCCAACAGTCTCATTGCTGGAATAACAGAGGTTATCAATAAATACGGTAGAGTGATTGTCGTAGAGGACGACCTTATCCTCTCTCCATATTTCCTCAAATTCATGAATGACGGTCTGGAGATGTATAATGATGATGATAAGGTTTCATCAATAACAGCCTTTGTTCCTGACGTGAAGGAAGAACTGCCTGAAACATATTTCCTGTCGTTCTTCCATTGTTGGGGCTGGGCAACATGGAAACGCGCATGGGACTTGCTTGAAACAGATCCTCGACCATTGCTCAGGAAGATCAAATGGCAGAAAAACAAGTTTGACGTAGGTGGCAGCTTTGGCAATTATGGACTTCTGTATCTCCAGAAAGTCGGTGGAGTTGATTCCTGGTATATTCGTCTGTATGCTTCTTTCTTCCTTGCCGGCAAACTGACATTATTCCCTAAACGCTCTTTAATATCGAATGGCGGCATGGATGGGTCAGGCACACATAGCAAGAATAGCAAGACATCGCCTTTCTGCGTTGACTACTACAATCATCCGGTCAATGTTTCGCGAATTGCCATAGAAGAAGATGCAAGAGTGTTTGACATATTTTCTAAGACTCTGGCAAGAAACAAAAAGAAGACATTGAAGACTTATTATAAGGATTTCAAGTCAGTTATCAGACGATTGCTTGACATAGACGCTCGATAGATTATGCTGAATAAAGTTCTTTTAAAACTGGCAAATATACGTGTTGCCTTGTGTGTGAAGTTATCACCTTTATATAATAAATGGTTCTTTCATGCAAAGGGCGTGAGTTATGGTAATAACCTCATGGTATTGGGAAATGTTAATTTCTCAGGCAACGGCATGATAACAATTGGCGATAATTTCACTATGACCAGTGGATTGGGAGTAAATATCGTAAGCAGCAATCTTCAGGGCGGCTTCCATATTGCTGATGGTGCTTGCTTACATATTGGCAATAATGTTGGTATGAACAGCACCCGAATCAGATCAAATGAGAAAATTACAATAGGTGATAATGTGAAGATAGGCGCCAATGTATTAATTATAGATACAGACAGCCATCCGATAGATTATATAAAACGTAGGACAACAAATGATAATACGCATTCTGCTCCAATAGCAATAGAAGATGATGCATGGATTGGGGCACAAAGCATCATTTTGAAAGGCGTTACCATCGGTGCCCGTTCTATTATCGGTGCCGGTAGCGTTGTCACTAAAAGCATTCCTGCTGATTGCGTTGCAGCCGGAAATCCATGTAGAGTGGTAAAGTTTCTGCTATGAAAAAAATAAGAGCGGTACCTCCATACATTCATCCGGAGTTTCTGAACTTCAAGATGCCTGCATATCAAGGATGGGTCAAGAACGGTGGGGAAGTGATGAAAAGTCATTTTCCTTGGCGACCGTTGCATTGGGCGGCTTTCCGCTATGAACTGCCTGACATCTGCAAGCGCAAGGATGAGGTTCTGCTGATGTTCGTGGAACCGATATCAATATACTTCGACACATTCCCTTATTATGCAACTCACGAGATAATTCCTTTTATCTGGGACTGTTGGCCTTGCTACTATGATAAGATGGAGCGATGGCTGAGAAAGCATAAGGTAAAGACCGCTGTTTTCACTTCCTCTCAGGAAATGGCTGAAATGCAGCGCCGTTTGCCGGACATAAGAATGATTCATTGCCATGAGGCTGTTGATTCGTCGTTGTATATGGAAGGCAAACAGCTGGAAGACAGAACGATAGATTTACTGGAATTCGGTCGTAGCAATGAAAAGATTCTTGGTGAAGGGAAAATAGATGGCATCAATCATATAACTACAAAAGTAAATGGTACCTTTATATATAATAATGAGGAACTGTACGAGGCTTTGGGGGATACAAAAATATGTATTT
>JAUNIK010000095.1:4579-8770 GCA_030523505.1 Prevotellaceae bacterium
ATCCTTGGTCATGCGCCTAAAGAACTCGTGGATTTTATTGGTTATAATCCTTGTGTAGAAATAGATATTGAAGATCCGCGTAAGCAGATAAGGGATATATTATCGCATATAAAGGAATACCAGGGATTGGTTGACAAAAACCGTAAAACGGCATTGGCTCATTCTGACTGGAAGTTAAGAATGAAAGTGTTGATGTCTATATTATAAAAAAATGATACCAAAGATAATTCATTATTGTTGGTTTGGTGACAATCCATTGCCTAAGCTCGCGTTGGAGTGCATAGCGAGTTGGAGGAAGTTCCTTCCCGATTACGAAATTTGGGCATGGGTCGATGATGAAATAAATTTTAGGGCTAATGGATTAGCTGTTGATGGTATTAGTGTTGCAGATAAAGTCTTGCCTTTTGACGTGAACATTATACCTTATACTGCTGAAGCCTACAAGCAGAAGAAATATGCATTTGTCAGCGACTATGCCAGATTCTGGATACTCTACGAATGTGGCGGAATCTATTTTGATACAGATGTAGAGGTTATCCGTCCGTTGGATGATATCATTGCTCGAGGCAACTATATGGGCTTTGAGATGGATCCAGACGGTCAGAATACTCCTGGAAAGTATGCACCGAGCTATTGTTTCGAGGTGAATCCGGGCTTGGGCTTCGGATTGGAAAAAGGGTGCGGCTTTGTGAGTGAAATCCTTGACTTGTACAGGAGTCTGCACTTCGATATGTCTGTGCCTTACCCTTGGTTCAAAACGGTTGTGGCATATACAACGGAGTTGCTTTGTGAACATGGGTTGAGAAATACCGATGGTATCCAGCATGTGGCTGGCATAACGATATATCCGAGAGAGTATTTCGCTCCGATAAATATTATTACCCAGCGACAGCACATCACTGATAATACTAGGACAGTGCATCGATACATGGCCAGTTGGAGCAATGGCAACAACAGGTCTTTGACTATGATGATAAGAAGAATGCTTCCAGAAAGTATTCTTGTGCAAATAAACAAGATTAAACGACAAAAATATAAAATAAGGTAATTACATGCAGTTGATTTCAATTTTCTATACATTATATTTGATTGTCTATTTTCCAACATGTATTGCATTTAATACAATTGAAGGCTTTTCAAGTATTGATGAAGCAATGACTTTTGTACTGATTGGATTTACGTTGCTTCAAGTACGAAATAGACACATTAATAAAGAGCCTATAAGGGAGTATGAGGTATTTTTACTGATTCTTGCATTCTATGTAGGTTATTCATTACAATGGGGTGAGAATGTGGCTGGTGGCGTTTTTCTTGAATTCTTGCAGCAAATACGACCATTCTCAATTATCTTCTGTACCTGGATTCTCAATCCGGTATTCACAAGGATGCAGAAGACAGCAATCACAACTACTGTTATTTTGACGTTGATAGTGAGAGTTTTCTTTTCAAATGAAGGCGCAGGAACTCAAGCTGAGGTGTCTTCTGGCCAGATGGCTGCATGTGCCGGTATGATTTGGATGCTATTCCACAATGAGACTCGACAAAACAGGATTATTGCACTGGTGCTCGTGTTATTAGGTTTGTTTGGTGGTACTAAGTTCAAATTCCTAGGCGAGGTAGTATGTTTTATTGCATTGGTATTTTTCCTGAAAAAGAAGATTGATTTGAAATCTAGGAAAGCTATTTATTCTTTTGTTGCTTTGGCTATTTTGGTGTTGGCTTCAGTTTGGAGTCAGTTCTCAAAATATTATATTGTTGGTATGGAAGATGATCAGGTGGCTCGCGCAGAAACGACAAAGGTTGCATTCGGCCAGATTCTATGGGATTATATACCATTTGGACCGGGAATGGGTACATTTGCGACAAATGGAGCTTGGAGATATTATTCTCCCTTGTATACAAAATATGATCTTGATGGCATTTGGGGATTGAACGAGGGTGGTGGTTTTATCTGCGATATTTTTTACCCTTCACTTTGTCAGTACGGTCTTGTGGGTATTTTCCTATTCCTTTGGTTCTGGAAACGAAGACTATCGAATTTTAATGAGATTAGAGACGTGAAATATTTCCGCGTGGCTTTGATGGCATTCCTCTGCCTTGCCATCGAGCAGACTGCAGACTCTTCGTGGCTTTCTGGAAAAGGTATGGGATATTGTATGCTTATCGGACTTTGTCTGAATGCTAATAGAAATCAGCAAGAGATTATTGATAAGCAAAAGAAACGGCTTGAGCAACAAAAGCAGTGCACTGGTGCAGAATTACAAACAACAATAAGGCGTAATGAATAAAGCAGAATTAAAACAGATCTTATCGAAAGACTTATCGCGTTATGGCGGAACGGAACCTTGTATAAAAGATAGGATATTGCATAATGAGGTTTGGTATATTTGGCGATATATCAAGCATATGCGATACGTCGAGTATTATCAGACTAAAGGAGGATTGATGAAATTGCCTTACTATTGGCATATGTTCAAGTTGAAACGACTGCAGTTCAAACTGCATTTTGCAATATATCCTAACACTCTCGAAGGGGGCTTCCGTATATACCACGTTGGTGGATATGTTCATGTCGGACCGAATGTTCGCATAGGCAGGAACTGCACTATGGTCGCTGGCGTTGTATTCGGCAACAAGACTGAGGAGGAAGACGACCGCCCGGTATATGTTGGAGATAACTGCTATTTTGGGATCGGGGCAAAGATTCTCGGTCCGGTTAGGATTGGCAACAATGTGACGGTGGGTGCCAATGCCGTTGTGACAAAGGATGTGCCGGATAATACTGTTGTTATCGGAGCAAACAAACATATAAACAAGTAATGGCAAAAGTTTTAGTAGTAGCAACATCCCGCAAGACTCGTGGTGGAATAACATCTGTTATAAAGGCTCACGAGAAGGGTGGGCAATGGGAAAGGTTTCATTGCAGATGGATAGAGACTCATCGTGATGGTGGCTTTCTCAGGAAACTGTTGTATGTGCTGCGTGCCTTTACGCAATACTTATTCTTACTGCCTGACAATGATATTGTCCACATCCATATTGGTGAAGCTCCTTCAGCCCTACGTAAGATGGCCTTTATGGCTTATGCAAAGTTATGGCAAAAGAAAACCATTGTTCATTTCCATTCGTTCTCACCTGACACTACAATAAAAAGCCGTTATAGTTTCCTGTACCGTTATCTTTTCACAAGGGCCGACAAGGTGATTGTGCTTAGCGAATATTGGAAGAATGAAGTGAATGGTTTCGTGCCTGACGCTGATATCGAAATTCTCTATAACCCTTGCACCACTGAGGTGGCAATTGATGATGACATCATAAAGGAACCATATATCCTTTATGCCGGAACAGTATCACAGAGAAAGGGGTATGCTGACATGATAAAGGCTTTTTCACCGATAGCGGAAAGACATCCCGAATGGAATATCGTGTTTGCTGGTAATGGTGAGATTGAACAAGGACAGACTCTTGCCGTACAATATAATATCCAAGACCAGACGAAATGGTTAGGATGGGTCAATGGTGAAGCAAAAGACTTGGCATTTAGGAAAGCGTCTGTATTCTGCCTTCCTTCCTATGCAGAAGGTTTCTCTATGGCGGTTCTTGATGCTTGGGCTTACGGCCTGCCGGTGATTACGACTCCTGTGGGCGGCATTCCTGATGTCGCCATCGACGGTGAGAATATGCTGCTTTTCCAACCTGGTGACTGCCAAAAGCTGTCTCAGTGTTTGCAACT
The DNA here is from genome assembly GCA_030523505.1 of Prevotellaceae bacterium. Taxonomy (GTDB): domain Bacteria; phylum Bacteroidota; class Bacteroidia; order Bacteroidales; family Bacteroidaceae; genus Prevotella. Next base: position 8,313 of record JAUNIK010000095.1, read on the forward strand.
CATGATTGAGAATGCTGACCTGCGCCATTCTATTTCCAGAGAGTCAAAGAATATGGCGGCAACAAAATTCAATATAAATACTATAAATACCCAACTGGCCGGCATTTATGGAGGGTTGGTTGATACAAATGAATGTATGAAATCGAATAAGAACTGCATACTGTTAGTCTTGTTGATGGCTTGGGGAATGTTTTCGCCTGCAACAGCCGTGGCTCAGACTGAAGGAAAAGGAGTGTACCACTTTGAGAGTGACGGCAATCCTATAATCAAGCATACTCATACTGCTGATCCTGCTGTGATTGTTGAAGGGGATACCTTGTGGCTTTTTACGGGACATGATAAAGCGGGAGGACAGACAAACTATGTGATGGAGGACTGGTTGCTGTTTTCTACTACTGATATGAAACACTGGGACGAATACCCTGTGCCTCTCTCTATCGATGAGTTCAAATGGGCTG
>JAUNIK010000096.1:0-4611 GCA_030523505.1 Prevotellaceae bacterium
ATCTCAGTGAGCATCCTCTGTGCCTCGCCTCTCTGCAAGGGCTTGTTCCAGAGGGCAATCAGCGAGAGTGGCGGTTCGTTCTGGCCTGTTGCCGACAGCCGTAATGGCAACACAGCAATGTGCACACTACGTTCGGCAGAGCAGGTGGGTGTGGCATTCCAGAAACGCCTGAAGGCAAAGAACTTGAAGCAGTTGAGAAAGGTGCCATTCCAGACACTCGTTGATAGTACGAGCATGGAATCGTTCTGGCCTGTTGTCGATGGATATGCCATCACCGACGACCAGTACAAACTCTATGAGAAGGGTGAGTATAATGATGTGGATGTGCTCATTGGTACCAATTCCGATGAGGGATGGCTCTTCACATTCCCTTATCCGGCAGAGATGTACAAGGCAAATATCCGTCGCACCTATGGTGAGTGGGCTGACAGACTGCTGGAGCTGTATCCTGCATCTACCCCTGATGAGGTGCGCGGCTCATCTGCAAATATCTTCCGTGATGGTTCGTTCGCATGGCCTACCTATGCTTGGGCAAACCTCCAGAGCAAGACAGGTAAGAAGAATGTATATCTCTATTATTTCGACCAGAGCTCCGATAATATGTTCATGAAGTCGCCTCGTGGTGCCAATCATGTGGCTGAAATGGCATTCATATATGACTGGCATACAGGACCGTTCACAAAGGTGGAGGAACACATGGCGCAGATTATGACACGCTATTGGATTAACTTCTGTAAGACTGGTGATCCGAATGCCGACGGTCTGCCTTACTGGCCAACATACGAGCAGGGCAAGCCTTCGGTAATGACCTTCCATGAAGGATTCCAGGTTACACCGGTGCCTAACCAGAAAGAGATGGATTTCTTTGAAGATTATTTCAAGGCAAAGCGCGAAGCAAAGTAAAATAGTTTATGGGCGATTCCTGAGTTCTTTCGGAGTCGCCCCTTCTTTTTGTCTGATGAACCGCGAGAAAAGTATCGGTGACGAGAAACCGAGTGAGTCGGAAATCTCCTTTATGCTAAGCGATGTGTTCTGGAGCATATTCTTGCTTTGTAGAAGCAGATACTCATCGATGATTTCCTTCGGCGATTTCGATACCACAGTCTTTGTGATCTGTGCCAGATAGCGCGTCGTTATTGACAGCCGGTCGGCATAAAACGCCACATCGTGATTGTTGCGGTAGTGCTGCACTATCAGCGACATGTATTTGTTGTATAACTCCTGTGGACGAACACCATAATCGGCCGAATCCACCGAATATACTATCTGGTTGTGCATATATTCGTGGGCTTTTGCCAAGGCTTCATCGATGCTGTCGCCCAAAGCTAGACGTGTTGCCAATGATGTAGAGAATGCACCACCCACACCGTGACGTTTCCAACCTTCTATATTGTAAGATGAGAAAAAACGTGCCTCGTCATTGGCATAGAGCAGTGTGGTGATGCGACCTTCGGTATGATGACTGCCACGAAGAAGCACATATTCCACTCCTTCGTTGTGTATCTCCCGGGCTGCATCAATCATGTCTGCATCGGTACTGATTTTCCGGTTCAACACCAATTCGGCTTCCTCGCTTTTTGTTATCAGCAGTCGTGCACAAGGCAGAAGATACTGCCGGAAGGCACGAATGGAATCCTCGTTCATAAGCACTGCACCACCCGATGAGATGATAACTGGTGAACAGATAATATTCCTGCAACCAACAATCTCATCGCGAATGAGTCGTATCGTCTCGGCATTGTTCACCATACCCACCTTCACTACTTGTGGGTGATAGTCCTCGTACACAGCACGGATTTGTCCGATTACAGTATCAGTAGGCATTTCGTTAATCTGCGATATGCCCTGCCTGTTCTGCACCGTTACCGATGTTATTGCCGTCAAGGCGTAGCCACCAAGGTCTTTTATAGCCTTGATGTCTGCCTGTATGCCCGACAGTCCCGTACTGTCCGAACCATTGATGCTAAGAATATGCGTAGTCTTCATTTCCGACTGCGAAGTTAATAAAAAGTAAGCAAAAACTAACCATACCGGAACAAAAACTTTCGCAAGTGGTTCCTTTTTTGTAATTTCGCCGCAGTTTTAGTATGTCATGAGGTTCTCGTTTTCGTATCGAAGTTCCTTCGTCATCGTTATCGTTATCGTCATCGTTATAAAAATTATATAAAAATGGAAGATAGAACACAATTGAACCGCAACCTTGCACAGATGCTCAAGGGCGGAGTTATTATGGATGTCACCACTCCTGAACAGGCTCGTATAGCCGAAGCTGCAGGAGCTTGTGCAGTTATGGCATTAGAGAGAATCCCTGCTGATATCAGAGCAGCAGGTGGAGTGAGTCGTATGAGTGACCCGAAGATGATCAAGGGTATCATGGAGGCTGTCAGCATTCCTGTGATGGCGAAATGCCGTATTGGTCATTTTGCTGAGGCTCAGATCCTCGAAGCTATAGAAATCGATTATATCGATGAGAGTGAGGTCCTCTCTCCAGCCGATGATGTGTACCATATCGACAAGCGTAAGTTTCAGGTGCCGTTTGTCTGTGGTGCCAAGGATCTCGGCGAGGCTCTCCGCCGTATCAACGAGGGTGCAACGATGATTCGTACCAAGGGGGAGCCTGGCACTGGTGATATCATTCAGGCTGTGCGCCACATGCGAATGATGCAGAGTGAGATCCGTCGTCTTGTGTCGATGAGCGAGGATGAACTCTATGAGGCAGCCAAGCAGTTGCGTGTGCCTTACGACCTTGTGCAGTATGTTCATGAGAACGGAAAGTTGCCGGTGGTGAACTTCGCCGCTGGTGGTGTGGCAACCCCAGCCGATGCTGCTCTTATGATGCAACTCGGTGCTGAGGGCGTGTTTGTGGGAAGCGGTATCTTTAAGAGTGGCAATCCAGCCAAGCGTGCTCAGGCCATCGTGAAGGCTGTAACCAACTATAACAATCCAAAGATCATTGCAGAACTCAGCGAAGACCTTGGTGAAGCGATGGTGGGAATCAACGAGAGCGAAATTCAGTTGCTAATGGCTGAAAGAGGTAAATAAATGAGAATAGCGATTTTAGCACTACAAGGGGCATTTGCTGAACACCAGCAAATGCTCCGTCGTATTGGGGTGGAATCATTCCTTGTGAGAAACCTCGACGACTGGCAGCAACCCAAGGATGGTCTTATCATTCCCGGAGGTGAGAGCACAGCCATAATGAAAATCATGGACGATGAAGGACTGACCACACCAATCCGTGAGGCAATCCTCGCAGGTCTGCCGGTATTCGGCACCTGTGCTGGACTGATAATGCTCGACAATGCTCATCTCGGAACGATGAATATTGATGTGAAGCGCAACGCCTACGGTCGTCAGTTGGGTAGTTTCTATATTGAACACGAAGTCATTGGGATTGGTGTAATCCCAATGACTTTCATCCGTGCTCCTTATATTAATAATGTGGGCGATGGGGTAGAGGTGCTCTCCGTTGTCGATGGTCATATCGTAGCAGCCCGTCAAGGTAAACAGTTGGTATGTTCCTTCCATCCCGAGCTCAGCACCGACACCCGTGTCCACGAATATTTCTGTTCTTTAATCCAAGGCTGAGGCGAGGTCGGCGAGGATGTCGTCGATATGCTCAATACCGATAGACAGACGGATTGTGGCTGGGGTGATGTGCTGCTGTGCCAGTTCCTCTGGAGTCATCTGACTGTGGGTGGTAGTGTATGGGTGAATTACAAGCGACTTCACATCGGCTACATTGGCAAGGAGCGAGAAAGTCTTGATGCCAGGAGCATCCTGTGAGTCGGCACCAACAAGACGGTCAATGAACTGCCATGCCTCCTTTTCGCCACCCTTGATCTCAAAGGTGAAGATTGAACCACCACCGTTAGGGAAATAACGCTGATAGAGAGCATGGTCAGGATGGGATGGGAGAGAAGGGTGGTTCACCTTAGCTACCTTCGGATGGTTGCTCAGGAACTCCACAACCTTGAGGGCGTTCTCCACATGGCGCTCGATACGGAGTGGCAAGGTCTCGGTGCCTTGCAACAGTATCCATGCGTTGAAAGGTGAGATTGTTGCACCAGTGTCGCGCAGTATGACCGCCCTGATTCGTGTGACAAAGGCTGCAGCTCCGGCAACATCGGCAAATACAGCACCATGATACGATGGATCAGGCTTGGCGATTGTTGGGTACTTGTCGGCATTCGCCTTCCAGTCGAACTTACCACCATCAACGATGACTCCGCCGAGCGATGTGCCGTGACCACCGATGAACTTTGTTGCAGAGATTACCACCACGTCGGCTCCATGCTCGAGAGGACGGATGAGGATTGGCGCAAAGGTGTTATCAACGATGAACACAATGCCGTGTCTATGAGCCACCTCTGCCACACCTTCGAGGTTTGTGACATCCGAATTCGGATTGCCGAAGGTCTCTGCATAAACTACCTTAGTGTTTGGCTGGATGGCATTCTCGAGAGCTTCAAGGTCGTTCACATTGACGATAGTGCTTGATACTGCCTGAGTGGCAAGTGTGTGGGTGATAAGGTTGAACGAACCGCCATATAGGTTGTCGGCAGCAACGATATGGTCGCCAGCCTGGACGATATTCTGGAGAGCATAGGT
>JAUNIK010000096.1:4621-6523 GCA_030523505.1 Prevotellaceae bacterium
CTGCGCCTGATGCTACTGCAAGACCTGCTACGCCACCTTCGAGAGCTGCAACGCGTGACTCGAAAACGCCTTGAGTAGAGTTGGTGAGACGACCGTAGATATTTCCTGCATCGCGAAGACCGAAACGGTCGGCGGCATGCTGCGAGTTGTGAAAAACATACGAGGTTGTCTGATAGATAGGTACAGCGCGTGAATCGGTTGCTGGATCGGCTGCCTCCTGGTCCACATGAAGGGCGAGGGTTTCAAGATGATGCTTAATTGTTGTCATAATCGTATATATTATTATTTATTTGTCTTTTAACAAGAATTATCGGAATTAACAGAATCGTCATCGTATCGAATCGCTAATCACTAACCACAAATCGTTCTCGACGAATTTCCTGCTGCAAAGTTACTAATGCAGAATAAATTGTGCAAGATGCTTGCGTAATTTAGAAAAAAAATGTAATTTTGTGGTGTTATTGCAGAATATTATTCTAAAACCAAACTTGTATGGCTATCGAAAAAGAATCCAACCGGCTTGACGAAAAGGATATGGACATACTGAGGGCTTTGCAGCAGAACGCCCGACTGACGAACAAGGAACTGGCATCGAAGGTGCACCTCTCGACGACTCCTACCTTTGAGCGTATGAAGCGCCTGGAGCGTTTAGGGTTTATCAAGCAGTATGCCACCATCCTCGATGCAAATATGCTGAATAAGGGCTTTGCTGTGTTTTGTAGCATCAAACTGCGCCGATTGAACAGCGATCATGCTCTTGCCTTTACGGATATGATAAAACAGATACCCGAAGTAACGGAGTGTTACAATATATCGGGCTCGTTCGACTATCTGTTGCGCATCCAGTCGCCCGATATGCGTACCTATCAGCAGTTGCTGTTGAATGTCATAGGCCGTCATGAAAATATCGCTGCACTGGAATCAACCTTCGTCATGGAGGAGATAAAACATGAATACAGTGTCAGTGTGTGAACTTGTAGTATTAAACAACTAATTTATAAAAAGCCAAATTATGAAAAGACTAACACTTATGGCAGTTGCATTGACAATGGCAATGATGTCAATGGCACAGACTGCCGACAAGTTTATTGATGACCTGATGTCACGAATGACATTGGAAGAGAAAATCGGTCAGCTGAACCTGCAGCCTGCCGGAGAGGTTACTACCGGTGGTGCTATGGACACCAACATCGGCAAACTGGTGGCTGACGGAAATATGGGTGCTATCCTCAACCTCAGTGGAAAGGACCGTATCCGTGCTATCCAGCAGGTGGCAGTGGAGAAGAGCCGACTTGGAATTCCACTCCTCGTGGGACTGGATGTCATCCATGGCTATCGCACAATCTTCCCTGTACCATTGGCACAGTCGTGCAGTTGGGACCTCGAAGCAATAGAAGCTGGAGCACGTATTGCAGCCGAGGAATGCTCGAGCGATGGTATCAGTTGGACTTACAGTCCTATGGTGGACATCTGTCGTGATGCACGATGGGGACGAATCATGGAGGGCAACGGCGAGGACCCATACCTTGGTGGTTTGATTGGTGCAGCACTGGTGCACGGTTATCAGGGTGACCTTACCGGCAAGCACGACATTCTGGCATGTCTGAAGCATTTCGCACTCTATGGAGCAGCCGAGGCTGGTCGTGACTACAACACCGTGGATATGTCACATCTCCAGATGTTCAATAGTTATTTCCCTCCTTACAAGGCATCCGTAGAGGCAGGCGTGGCAAGTGTGATGACAAGTTTCAACCTCGTTGACGGTCAGCACGCTACAGCCAACCCATGGCTTGTGGACAATGTGTTGCGTAAGATGTGGGGCTTCAATGGATTTGTTGTGACCGACTATGCATCGATAGCAGAGATGACACCTCATGGCTTCGGCAACCTGAAGGACAATGG
>JAUNIK010000096.1:6533-8739 GCA_030523505.1 Prevotellaceae bacterium
AATGGTGCAAAGGCAATGAAGGCTGGTACAGATATGGATATGTGTTCTCTGTCGTTCCTCAACCATTGCAAGGAGATGCTTGCCGAGGGACTCATCACCGAGCAGGATATCGACCAGGCTTGTCGCCGTGTGCTCGAGGCTAAATACAAGATTGGACTGTTTGATGATCCTTACAAGCACTGCAACATGACCGACAAGGAGCAGAAAAAGCACACCTTCACCGCTGAGCACCGTAAGGCTGCACGCGAGATGGCTGCTGAGACTTTCGTTCTGTTGAAGAACGAGGGTGATGTGCTTCCTTTGAAGAAACAGGGAAAGATTGCACTCATCGGTCCAAATGCCAACACCACCCGTGGTATGCTCGGTTCATGGTGTGTCACAACTCCTGATGATGATGCCTATCCAAGTTTGAAGACTTGCATGGAACAGGCATTGAAAGGCAAGGCTGAGGTGCTCTATGCACAGGGTTGTAATTTCAGTGACGATGCTCGTCAGAAGGCTGCTGGCAATGCTAATACCGATGGTAAGGGTTTTATTACAGAGGTTGACAATGCTCTGGCTCATGATGAGGCTATGGCTGTTGCTGCTAAGGCTGATGTTATCGTTTGTGCTATGGGCGAGGGTGCTGAGTGGACTGGCGAGAGCCACAGCCGTACATCACTCGAGATGCCTGCCGTACAGATGCGATTGTTGCAGGACCTTGCGAAACTTGGCAAACCAATCGTTCTGCTCAACTTCGCCGGTCGCCCAACAGTGATGGAGTGGGAGAGAGAGAATATCCCTGCTATCATGAATGTATGGTTTGGTGGTACAGAGATGGGTGCAGCACTCTGTGATGTACTCTTCGGTGAGAAATCGCCAAGTGGACACCTCACAACGAGCATTCCAAAGAGTGTCGGCCAGGAACCTCTCTACTATAACCATTTGAACACTGGTCGTCCAGTGGCTTACGATGATCCAACCTTCCGTCAGTATTCAAGCAACTACTTCGAGGTAAGCAATGGTCCGGCATATCCATTCGGTTTCGGACTGTCATACACAACCTTCGAATATGGCAAGATGGCCATTGAAGGCGAGGGTACCGACCTCCGTGTGAATGTCAGTGTGACAAACACAGGAAAGTATGATGCTCATGAGGTGGTACAGGTGTATATCCATGATATCGCTGCCACATACGCCCGTCCGGTGAAGGAACTCAAGGGCTTCGAGCGTGTTATGTTGAAAGCCGGTGAGACAAAGACAGTGAGCATACCACTCAACAAGGAGTCGTTCTCATATTATGACTTCGATGGCAACCTCATGTTTGAACCAGGAGAGTTCGATATCATGATCGGCTCAAGCTCCGCAGATAAAGACCTGCAGGTACAGCGAGTTACATTGTAAAAGCCCTCCCCCCCCAAAAAAAAAGGGGGGGCTATGACGATGCGCTTCGCTACGATATGCGTTGTTACGATACGCCTTCGGCTCTCCCCCTCGGGGGAGCGGGGCTTACTTCTTATGATACCCACACTTTGGGCATTTGCCGTTCCTGTCAAGCTTCACACCACAGAGGGGACAGCGGTCGAAGTGATGCTCGGGACAGTACTCCTGCGATGCCTTGTTGACACCACTCTTGAAGGTGAGTTTCGCAATAGGAAGTTTCTCTTTCAGCAGGTCATATACAATCTTAATCATACCTTCCACTGTCATTGTCTCCTTCGTTACCACAAGCCGGCAATCTGGATATGCTGTTGCCCACTCCGTCTTGAATGGTTCACCCTTCATGGTGTTCAGTTTTTGACCGTCCTTAATGCCTTGCTTCTCATATACACCGAGGATGGCAGGAAGCAGAGGGTCGTCCTCTCGCAACACAAGTGCATGATCAAAGTTCTGAAGGACATCCCATGCAATCTTTTTGATTTCGTTGCAAGGAAAGACCATGTTTACTTGTGGCGTAATATCATCCTCCACTTCGATAGTCAGAACACCAGTGTGTCCATGAAGATACTGTGCTTCACCCTGAAATTTGTAAAAACGATGAGCATACTGCAACTCAAATTTCGTGATACTTTTCATAACGCAAACCAATTAATAATGTTACACTTAACGTGATAGAGAGACCCTTCCCCTCTATCTCGAGTGCAAAGGTAGCCAGTAATATGGTGGCCCCCCCGGAATAATCTTTATTTTATGTGAAAGCAGGTATTAGATATAATTGATGGGGCTT
>JAUNIK010000658.1:0-259 GCA_030523505.1 Prevotellaceae bacterium
ATAAACACCTCTTCGCGAGCCGAATCGATGCTGTACTGACCTGACTGGTTTACCTGCTTGACGCCCTTTCTGAAGGCTTCAAGCAGCTCGTCATTTGCAATGTCATACTGAGGATTGCCATATGCAATGTTTCTGATCCCATCAGAAATGTATGAGGTAAAGAACTTGGTCATGGCCTTGCTTCCCATGACAGCCTCCATCATTTCCCCATAAACGCCTGCTGTATTCACTGTTGAATCCTTAAGTGCCTCGTCTGTCA
>JAUNIK010000658.1:269-1537 GCA_030523505.1 Prevotellaceae bacterium
GTCATCTCAACGATGAGATTTGACTCATCTATCGCATCCTTGACTGCAAACTTGCTGGAGCCTGCATCAACGGCAAATATCCCCATTACCATGCATTCGCAGACTATCAGAACTATCATTAATATCCATGCTGTTGCTTTTTTAAATGATTCCATTACAGTTCCTCCACCATTTCCTCTAAATCTCTGTAAACTCCATGCATCTTGGCATATGGATGGGATGTTTCCGAAGGATAACCCATGGCAAGCAAACATACCGGCTTAATGTTTTCCGGCAGGTTAAACATGCTGATGATATCACGGTTGTTATATCCGCGAATGAAGCAGGTTCCTACGCCCTCCTCCCATGCCTCAAGCATCATGTGAGTTGCAACAACGGTGCCGTCCATAATTCCAGAGTCAAGTCTGTCCGGCGCGTGCTTCCATGATTTCTCAATGTCGTAGCAGATCAGCATCGCCATGGGTGCATCCTTGACAAATCTGCATACGAAGCGCAGCTTCTCCATGGCTTCAGCACTTCTTATTACATAGATTTTCTGCGGCTGGAAATTAAGCGCAGTCGGCGCATACTGTCCGGCTCTCAAAATCTTCTCTATTTTTGCATCATCAACCGGTTCCTGAGAATATGATCTTACAGAATAACGGTCCTGTGCGAGTTCCAAAAAATTCATACTTCCTCCTTCTCACATCTATGTTAAAGGGAATCACGTGTTGTGACTCCCTCAATTTTACATTATTACACTGAAATTATCAATCAGTCTTGTCTTCCCTATGTAAACTGCCAGTGCAATTAAATCTCCTGCCTTGATCTGTTCCACAGGCAGCAGGGTCCTTCCATCGACAGCGCTTATATAATCGATGACCGCCAAAGGTTCACCTTTGATGATCGCTGCCATCAGCTCCTCAAGCTCCTTTGCATTTACAGTCCCTGATGCGATGGCCTCACGGGCAGCAGTCATCGCTTTGTACAGAATTCCCGCAGCCTTGCGTTCCTCGCTGCTGAGATATGCATTGCGGCTTGACTTTGCCAGTCCATCCTCTTCTCTTACCGTCGGACATCCTACGATCTCCAGATTGAAGTTGAGATCATCTGTCATCTGTCTTATTATTGCCAGCTGCTGAGCATCCTTTTCGCCAAAAAAGGCCTTGTCCGGCTGAACAATGTTAAAAAGCTTGCTGACTACTGTGCATACACCTGCAAAGTGTCCCGGTCTTGATGCGCCGCACAGCTGATCCACTATTGGCGTGGTTATTGAAACCTGAATTCCG
>JAUNIK010000659.1 GCA_030523505.1 Prevotellaceae bacterium
TGCAACCACAAATGCCACAATAAACGGCACCCATAAATCTAAACTTGTAGCTGTCACTTATTTATCTCCTAACATTACAATTTTGCGTCCTGCTTCTTCGAGAAGCTGTGTTGAAAGCTCATCAGGATAGCCTTCCTTGACAATGATCTTCTTGATACCGGCGTTGATGATCATCTTCGCACATATTACACATGGCTGATGTGTAATGTAGATAGTGGCGCCCTCAACGCTCTGGCCTGATGTTGCCGCCTGAATGATGGCGTTCTGCTCCGCATGAAGAGCTCTGCATATCTCGTGCCTCTGTCCCGACGGAATGCCCAGCTTCTGTCTCAGACATCCGCCCTCAAGCTCATCACAGTGAGCAAGACCGACAGGTGCGCCATTATAGCCTGTGGCCACAATTCTCCTGTCCTGAACGATCACAGCCCCCACATTCCTTCTGAGGCAGGTAGATCTCTTGGCTACCAGCTCAGCCATCTCCATGAAATAACTATCCCAGCCAGGTCTCTTATCCATACTTTCCTCCTGCTTATCCTACCTGTCCTTCACCTTCTTCAAGGCTTCGGCATCATAAAAAACCTCCGAAAGATAAAGTCCGCAGGGCGGCGCCGTATGTCCGCCTCGGCTTCTATCCTTCGCCTCCATTATTAAATCCATCGTCTCCGGCGGGATTCTGCCAAGTCCCATGTCCACCAGAGTTCCGGTTATTATTCTCACCATGTTGTAAAGGAATCCGTCTCCCCTTATGTAAAGGGTAACGTCTCTTCCTCTGCCGTCATCACTGTTCTTTTCTTCTATTCGCGCGTCGTATATGGTCCGCACCGTAGTCTCTCTCGGTGTGCTGCCTGCCGCTTCAAAGGATTTGAAGTCGTGGGTCCCCACCAGCATTCCGGCAGCCTGCCTCATGGCCTCCACATCAAGGGGCTCACCAACATGATAGACGTAATTTCTCCTGAAAATGTCAACAGTCTGTGAATTTCTGATTCTGTAAATGTACTCCTTTCCCAAGGAACTGAATCGTGCGTGAAAATCCTCATCCTTATCCTCTGCAGCCAGTATGCGAACAGGGGAAATTGCAAAGGATCCCTTCTCTGCTCCTGCCAGAGCGTTGTTCACCACCATTGGTATCCTTTCTGTGGGAATACCCAGCTCCGCCTTAAAGGATGCCCTCTGACCGTAGGCATGAACACCTGCATCCGTTCTGCTTGTACCGTTAAGGATGATCGGAGTCTTAAACAGCCTGCTCATTACATTCTCCAGGTGTCCCTGAACAGTGCGAGCAGCCGGCTGTCTCTGCCATCCGTGAAAATCGGTGCCATCATATGCAATTGTCAGCAGCACATTCTTTTTCATTTTCTTAAATCAGCTTTGACCACAACAGAATCGGCCATATGACAAATATGTAAAATATCCCCCAGCCGCTTATATACGGACCCAGCGGCTTTACTTCGTCTTTTTTGTATTTACCCGATGCCAGACCTGCTGCTGCTGCGATACCTGCTGTAAGGGATGCCCCTACCAGCACCGTCAGTAT
>JAUNIK010000097.1 GCA_030523505.1 Prevotellaceae bacterium
TTGGTTGTTTGCCACTCGCCAGCCACCATTGTCGCCATGCTGATTGCCGAGAGCGAGTACCGAACTGTTGCCGCAGTTTATTAGGGCATTGTTTGTTCCGTGTTTTTCAAGGATTGGTTTGATGGCATCAAGGGCATAGCCTTTCAGAAATCCGGACAGGTTTATCTTGCCTTCTACTGCCACATCGAAAATGCCACCGGTTGTCTCTTTCCATTGGTCGCACTGGCTGAGAATGGTGGATAGCTCTTCGCTCAACTGTTCCTTGGACAGGATTCCGGCATTGAAGCGTGCCAGTTCACTGCTTTGATCAAAACAGTTACCGATACTTTCTATCTGTGCTATTCTGTCGTGAATATTCCCAATGATAGACAGCAGTTCGTCCTTGTTTTTTTTACCAATTATAATAATGTCCACGCGTGTATGCATGGCCGAAAACCAAGAGTAGAGCATGTTCTGCTCTACTCCGGGTCTGTATATATGTGCAAAAGTGGACAAATTAACGAATAAACTTATTGCTGGATGATTATGGTAACTCCTTGATTTTTACGTTCTTGAACCAAACCTCATCACCGTGATCCTGAAGGAGGATATTTCCCTCGATGCGGTTACCGAAATCAGGCCAGTTCTTATATTTTGAATAGTCCACGAAGGCATCCCACATCTGTGTGCCACGCTCATATTCAATCAGTTTCACACCATTGAGCCAATGCTCTACATGCTTGCCCTGAACCACTACAACAGCAGTGTTCCAAGCGGTGATGTCAAAAGGCTTGTCTGTTGGTGCAGGAATGAGGTCGTAGAGAGAACCGAGGGTACGGTTGCCGTTCACACCGAGCTTTGCATCAGGATGGCGGAGGTCGTCGAGAATCTGGAACTCGCAACCGATAGCCGAACCTTCACCCTTGTTCATGTCTGGGTCAACGAAGTACTTGATACCAGAGTTTGCACCTTCGGTAATCTTGAAGTCAACCTTCAGAATAAAGTTCTTGTAAGTGCGTGTTGTCACGATGTCACCACCGTTGGCACTCTCTGCTCCGTTGGAAGCGTGCACCTTCAAGATGCCGTCCTCGATAGTCCAGCCATTCTCTGGGAATGTGGCAATCTTTGCGCCACGCCAACCGTTAGTAGTCTTGCCATCCCAAAGGAGTTGCCAACCTTCACGTTGCTCCTGCTCTGAGAGAACATTATCCTTTGCCATGCAGCAAGCGTGACCAGCACATTCTGTCTGTGCAGCCTTCTTGACAGCTTTTTTCTTCTGTGCCATGACTGGCATGCACAACGCCGCCGCCAAAGCTATAATTGCTATTTTCTTCATTGTTGTTATTTTATTACTTATCTTATTCTCGCCCTTGGCCCCTTGTTCCAAGAAACTATCTACTCCCTTCGCTTATTCTCCCTCCCTAATAACGGGAGGGCTGGGGTGGGTCTTCTCGGGAGAGGGATGGGGGGTGAGGCTTTTTATATCTTATAGAACTCTTCCCAGCCCTTACGTGGAGGCATTCCAGAGAGGAGGGCGTTAGCAAAATCATTGTTGGTGAACTGCTTTGTGCGTGGGTCGAAGAACAACTGTGTGTTCAGTCGCTGAGCGATGACACCAAGACAGAATACCTGCGAGAGGACACCGTTGATCTCGAATGGTGAGCGTGTCTTCTCAATACCGCGACAAGCACGGAGGAAGTTCAGATGATGGTTAGATGGGCTCTCTGGCACAACAGGCATCTTGTCCTTCCACTCCTCAGCCTTTGCTGAAGGGAGGATTGAGAGAGTGCTACCGTGTGAACCTCCCTTGAATACGAGATCCTTTGTGTAAATCTCCTTACCAGGGTTGAGCTTTGCCACTGGTGTTGTACCCTGGTTTGTTGCAGGGATATTTGGATTGTACTCGCTCTCACCGTAGTTAGCAGGAACCAATGGGATATTGTCAACACCGTCGTACCATGTGATATCGCAAGGAGGCATACCCTTACGAGCACCGAAACGGAAAAGGATGGTTGATGACATTGGGTAGAAATAGTCGTTGTGACCGGTAGCCTTCAGACAGTTGATCTCGTAAGGCAATCCCAGTTCGAGGAACTCGTGAGCAGTGTCGATGATGTGAGCACCCCAGTCACCGAGAGCACCCATACCAAACTCATACCAGCAACGCCAGTTGCCGTTGTGATACTTGTCAGAGTAGTCTCTCCATCCACAAGCACCGAGCCATGTGTCCCAGTCGATATCCTTGTTTGGAAGTGGCTGTCCGTCAGGCATGTGCTTCAGGTTGGTGTCCCAACCATGCCAGCGGCGAGGGTTGTTCATGTGGGCTGTGATAGCAGTGACATCCTTGATGAGACCAGCCTCCTGCCAAGCCTTCCACTGGAAGTAGTTGGCCTCAGAGTGGCCCTGATTGCCCACCTGTGTCACAACCTCAGGATGCTTCTTTGCATTAGCCATCATCAGTTCTGCCTCATGGAATGTGCGGCACATTGGCTTTTCAACATATACGTGCTTACCGTAGTTCATTGCCATCATTGCCACAGGGAAGTGCATGTGGTCAGGCACAGCAGCACAAACAGCTTCGAAATGGTCGCCGTACTGCTCGAACATTTCGCGGAAGTCGCGGAAACGCTTAGCATTAGGATACATGTTGAGAACCTTCTCAGTATGCTGTGCTCCGAGGTCGATGTCACACAGAGCCACAACATCCACAAGACCGGTTTCCTCAAACTGCTCGATATCCCATGCACCCTGGTTACCGATTCCGATATAGGCAATCTTCACTTTGTCGCTCTTCTGAGCCACTTTCTCTTTCTTTGTAGCAGCGTTTGCACCAAGAGTAGGTACTCCTGATACTGCGAGTCCTGCTGTAGCAACACCCATCTGCTTTAAGAAATCTCTTCTTGTTGACATAATTTGGTTATTTTTTGGTTATTAGTTTCTTTATTATCCACACAATAAGTCGCACTGCGGTCAGCACAGCATAGAGCAAAGCCGTAGTTGCTGCCACGAAGCCCAGCGACCAGAACAGTTCCGACCATTTCCCGTCGTAAGCTATGATTGCATATACATTCAAGCCGAAGGCAATGACAAAGCAGCAAAGTATTCTCACTACCTCGCCTTTTATCTGTTTAGGGGTGATAACGATATTTTCCATTTCTTCGTTTCTTTTATAATTCAGCCTCTTCAGCCTTTACTGCCTTTGTACCATACACATCATAGTCAATAAGGAACTCCTCAGGGAAGGTGAGAATCTCACCCTTTTCGATAGCCTCGTGGCCCCACAGACAGAGCTGCGAAGCGTAGTATCCCTCTTCGGCAATGCGTGCTGGCTGCTCGGCTTTTATTGAAGCCTCTACGAATGCCTCTGTCAGGAGTGATGTACCGTCGTTGTCAGGGCGCTCGCCGAGGATATATTCTCCACCGGCGTCGGCTGCTGTCTCTGGTGCCCAACTGGTGCCGGCGAATGCCGAACTGCCGAATATCTGCTGTTCCCAGTCGTTTATCATCTGAAGGAATGCCGGTGCTGGGTCAACATCCTCGAAATAGTATTTGCCCATTTCTGGTTCCACTGTACCCAACGAACCGAGAATCTGCTCTTCCAAGCCATAGAACTTATTGGCAATATCCGATCCCCACGACATTTTCTTTCCGTCGTTGAAGGTGTAGATGGTTTGGATATTGTCGTACACCTCACGACCGTCTTTCCAGTATGTTATGGCACCATGGCCCATCACCTTTTCCGGCATTTTGCCGAGCGCCCATGTGCCAACCTGCAACTGATGGCAAGCTAATTCGGTCATCACGCCTCGCGATGAGTCGCTGTACAGACGCCAGTTGATGAATCTGTCGGCATCCACTGTTCTTCCGTCGAGCAGTGTCAGTTTTTCGCCGACAGGGCGTTTAGCAAGGTGTGGCGTTGCCGGATGTCCTGGAATATCGCGACACCAGTCGCCGTTACGGTTCCAGTAAGCACGAATCTGTGTTATCTCGCCGAAGGTACCCTGATGAACCATCTCCATTGCCTTGATATAGCGAGGGTCGAAGAGTCGCTGCTGACCGGTGAAGAACACCAGTCCGGTCTCCACATGCTTGTCGTACATGCGCTTCGATTCTTCCATGGTATAACCGATGGTCTTCTCGCAATACACATGTTTGCCAGCATCAAAGGCATCGAGCACAATCTGGCAATGGGTATGGAGTGGGGTAGCCACAAGCACTGCCTGCACATTCTTATCGTCGAGCAACTGCTTGTAGTCGTGGTATATCTTTGCCTCGGGTGCAATCTTCTGTGCCTCGTCGAGCGAAGGCTGATAGACATCGGCAAGGGCAACGATTTCTACCTTGGGATTCTTGGCAAGGAAACTCATAAGGAACTGTCCGCGTGAACCCGGACCGATGATGCCCATACGCAGTTTCTCGCCTGCCGTCTTATCAACATCAGCGAATGCCGAGAGCCAAGGACTTGTTGCCACAAGCAGTCCTCCACCCAGCACGCCAAGGTCTTTCAGGAAATCCCTTCTATTTATCTTTCCGTCTAATTGCATGTTTTGTTTAAATGTAATATTTGATTGTTTGCTTTGCAAAGATATACAATTTTTTCGTATCTTGCAACGATAGGAAATTAAATTTAAATAAATTGCTGTTAAAATCTATCGTTTTGTAATCACTCTTGTCACTTGTGGCGAACGAATTCCCGGCTTTGTCTCGCCACCGATTGAAAATATCATATCCTTGTATGCTACCAATGCAGCACCGGCACGGGCGAGGTGTGGCGATTCTGTTATCGTCGTGAAAGTTCCCGTGACAGGGTTGTATAGTTGCAGTCTTCCGTCAAACTTATACCATTCCACAGGCTGTTTCAGATAATCTTCTTTTGCCACACACTCGTATCTGCCACTTATGGCATCGAGGAATATCTCGTGGTTCACACCGCCGGCAGTTATCAGTCTGCCGTCGTTCATCTGCACAAGGGCACCACCCGAAGGTCCGTCGTAAACCTCTGCAGGATATTGCTCATCGGCAGTGCTGAATCCGCCCAGCACCATCAACTCGCCTTTCCTTACATAGCACACAGCCTGCTGGCCGATTCGGTTCCTTACGGAAGGCATCAGAGTAGCCTCGCTCTTTTGCCATCCCTCGCGAGGCTTTTTCAGGTTGAGCATCAGCACGTCCTCATTGACTTTACCGTTGGACGCACCTCCCGCCACATATACCTTATTCTTATATGCTGTGGCACAATGGTTGTCGGTAGGCGTTGGCAACGAAGGCAAAACCTCTATGACGGCCTTGCCGGCTTTGAGCGACAACTGGTAAACGGCATCAGTGCTGCCGTCGGTAGTCTGTCCACCAATCAGTATAAGACTGTTGCCTGCTTTCACCGTTGTTCCGTAAGCCATCGCCTGTGGCAATTCACCAATCATCTCCCAGTGGAGTGTGTCGCCACGGGTTATCTTCGCGGCGTAGATACCCTTGTAGAAACATTTCTTTCCACCTTCTGCCACTGGTTTTTCTGCGAAATTGGCACCGCCGGCCATCACTAAATATCCGTCGATGCACCCTGCGAAACACGCCGACACCCCCTGCTCGTAGCCTTTCTCCTTATCGGGAAATCCCACGAGCGGTGTCACCTTTACCTCACCTGCCGCCATTCTTCCTGGCAGAAGCAGTGTCATAATCCAAATCCACAGCTGTCTCATTATCATCTTTGTTTTTTATCGCACATAAAACTTGGCGAATCCCCTTCCCTTATTACAAGACAATTTGTATTCCCCCTCCATTATGGGAGGGGTGCCCAAAGGGCGGGGTGGGTCTCCTATTCCTTATTATCCACCGTCGGTCTCAGGCATGTCAACTGCAATAATATCGCTATTGCCACAGCACCCGACATACAAGCAAAACCGAATCCTATCGATGGCAGTTTGCCCATCAGTTGGGTGGCTAACGCACCGAAGGTTACTCCCGTGAGGTTCATTATTCCGTAAGCTGTTGCACGGTATTTGCTTGCCACAAACTGGCATAGTATTGGCATATTGTTGGCGTCGAACATTCCGAAACCAATACCAAACAGCAATACTGCTCCCACAACAGCCACGAGTCCGTTGCCGAAACCTAAGACAATCAATCCCGGAAGTGTCATGCCGAGTCCCAGAGCCGATGTGTATACTCGTCCGCGAACATTCTTCTTCACCCATGAGTCGCTCAGCCATCCTCCGCAGAATGCTCCCAAGAACGATGAAACGGCTAATGAGATGGTGGCTATCGGACCGGCGATGCTCATGTTGAGGTTGAGGCTCTCCACGAAGAGCGTAGGCAACCAGTTTTTTGTGGCCCATCCTGGTAGACTTGGAATGGCGAAGACGAACAATATCACCCAGAATGCCATTGTGGAGAACACCACTGCAAGGGCACTCATAACGCTGGTCTTCGCCTCCTTCTGGGTGTGCAAACCAGCAGATGTGGCATTGTCAGAAGGACGGTTCTCGTACAGGAACATTATTAATATCACTGCGTAGAACATGCCAAACAATCCCAGTCCCTCGAAGGTCATCTTCCATGAGAAATGTGAAGCTGCCATAGCACCGAAACCGCCTAATGCCGAACCCAGATATAGTCCTGTGGTGTGGATACCGATGGCAAGCGAACGCTGACCACCCTTGTGCCAGTCGGCAATGAGCGACAAGGCCGATGGAATATACAGAGCCTCGCTGATACCCATTATTGCACGGAGGATTCTCAACTGTTCGAAGGTCTGTGCGAAACCCATGAGGAATGTCACGGCACTCCACACGAACAGCGAACCTACGATGAGCCATTTTCTGCTCACTCTGTCGGCAATGATTCCCGCGAAAGGACTCACCACAGCATACACCCACATGAATGCCGCCATCAATGCACCGAACATCTCTGCATTTTTCAGTGCAGGGAAATCCTCCGCCATGTTCGCCTGCATTGTCGAAAGCATCTGTCGGTCAAGGTAGTTCAGCAGAGCCACCACGCCCAGCATCCCCACCACCATCCAAGGATAGAATTTCTTATCTCGCATAATAATTATTTACGGATTTACAGATTTACTGATTTCTTGCGCTCCGTAGGTGCTCAGGCGAGCAAGCTCGGAGTCCGATTTACGGATTTAGTGCAATGCCTTCGTCTTCGTTTTCGTACGATTCATCGATTACACCTCTCAAAGAATCCGATTTCCTCCAGTTCCGCCTTCATCCTCTGTTCCTCTTCGTCGGTCATGTTGGCGAAAGGCACACGGTTAGGACCGAGATCCAATCCAATGAGTTTCATGATGCGCTTGCCACCCACGATGTTTCCGCGGAAATGGCAAATCACATTTATCACCTCCTGCGAGAAGTTCTGCAACTCACGGGCTTTCTCCAGGTCGCCGGCATTCCAAGCATCGATGATGCCCACGAGGTTGCAACCGTTGTAGTTTGTTGTACCACCGATACCGCCTCGTGCACCACCCTGAGCCAGCGAAGGGAGAATAGTCTCATCCTGTCCGTGGAGCATATCGTACTTGCCGTCTTTGTACAAGCGGCACTGGTTGTACTCATACAGACTCTCGAAGGTGTATTTGATACCCGCGAAGTTAGGGATTCTTCCATCGACAGCCTTCAGCAAATCGATCATTGGCAGGAATGCTCCGTTGAAAGCTGGAATATGATAATAGTAGAAAGGTAGCGAAGGGGCAGCAGCGGCTATCGCCTCGCAATATTTCACCAGCTCCTCGATGCGACCGATCTTTGGGAATGGAGGAGCCATAGCACCGATACCGTCGGCACCAATCTGTGCAGCATGAGCCGCCAGTTTCTCACTCTCACGCAGGCAGCAACTTCCTACATGCACAATCACCTTGAATCCATTAGGTTTTGCAGCCATCCAAGCCTCGGCAAGCATCATTCGCTCCTCGGTGGTGAGCATATAGCCCTCGCCCGAAGAACCGTTGATAAACACACCCTTCAAACCGTTTCTCTTCAACATTGCCGCATAAGCAGGAATTGGTTCCAGGTTCACATCGCCATTCTCATGGAATGGGGTGAACGGAGCATCTATAAGACCGATAATCTTCTCGAACATAATGATATTGTTTTTGTTAGTAATTTCAATTTTGCGCTAAATTACAACAAAAGCCCGAGAAAAACAAATTTCTACCCAAATAATTTTCTTTCACCACGGGAAATCACCCGCTATTGCAAACGATTGCACATGCAAAGATGCAACTTTTTTGCTGTTTTGTGTGTGCGGACACAATAATTCTTCGTACCTTTGCACCAGCAAAAGGAAAACAGGCATCGAGCTCGCTCGGTAAGCCCTTTCCTCGAGACTTGCGAAAGTTTTTTCATAATAAGGTTTTAGTTTGGTTAATATATAGGTTTTAGTTAGTAATAAAAACGTAATTTTGATTGTTTTTTGGTTTGGAAAGCGTTGTGATGTGAATCACGACGTTTTTTTTGTTTCATACAGTTTGCACCCTCAGCCATCCTCCACCCACCATCCTACACTTGTGTGCCCATCGCCGCACAACTGTGTGCCCACCGTCCGCACAATTATGTTCTTTTTCATTTACTCCCCCTTTGGGGGCTGGGGGGCTTTTCATTCCACCGTTTTCATGTTGTCATTCCATTGAAATGAAGACTTCATTCCATTGAAATGACCTCTT
>JAUNIK010000098.1 GCA_030523505.1 Prevotellaceae bacterium
GGCGACTTTGCTGCGCTGCAGGAGATGAACACCGTATATACCCGTGAGACACGAGCCCTTATCGAGAATGTGCTCCGCTTGGGAAGTGTCGCCGAGGCTGACATCAACAAACGACTGCTGGAGTTTTATCGAGACTCTACGTTGCAGAATGTGATATACGCAGCTGAGTCGGAGTTTGCTGATATGGAAGATCTGAACAAGGAACTGCGTGCTGCCTTTGTGACGCTCCACGAACATATCCCTGAGATGCGCATACCAAAGTTCTACGCCCAGATTGGCGCCTTCGATGAGAGTATCATCATCGACGACTATGACGTTGGCATCTCGCTCGATAAGTACCTTGGACCTGAGTATCCCGCCTATGAACGGTTCTATGACAAGGAACAGCGCAAGACCATGAAGAGGGAGTATATTGTGCCCGACTGTATTGTCTTTTATCTGTGGAGTCTGTATCCGCCGCAGAACATGTATATGTTGACCCAGTATGAGAGGGACATGCATATTGGCAAGTTCATGTGGGTGGCCAACTATGTGACGAAGAAACCCCGCTTCAAGAGTGACTCCGTAGAAAAGGTTGAGAAGTTCATGCACCAGAATCCGAAAGTCACCATCCCTCAGCTCCTGAAAATGCAGACCTTCCAAAGGTTCTGAGGAAAACGAAAAGAAAAAGCCGTGTCAGCAGTAGCTGGCACGGCTTTTTATTATTTCATATAATGTGGAAATGAGGGTTCTCCCTGCTCCCCCCGCCCTCTAGGAGGGCGAGGGGAAAGGGGCTTTATTTCTTCTGGGCGCGGAGCTTCTCGAGGGTTTCCTTCAATGAGGCAATCTTCTCCTCTGAGTCACTCTGCTTCTTGCGCTCAAGGGCTACAACCTCTGGTTTGGCATTCTGAACGAAGCGCTCATTAGACAACTTCTTCATGACTCCAACGAGGAAGCCTTCAAGGTGCTTCAACTGTGCTTCTGCCTTCTCAATCTCTGCATCGACATCGATGAGTGCACCGAGTGGAATAGCGTACTCCTGGGTGCCAATCATAAACGCAGAGGTGTCCTCACCCTTCTGGTCAACATAGTTGATTGCCGAAAGACCAGCCATCTTTGTGAGCGTAGCAGCGAGTGCACAGCACTTGGTGATATTATCCTCAGCAGCGCTGACAACCTCAAGTGCCAATGGTTCGCGTGGACCGATGTTCTTTGACTGACGAACAGCACGAACACCAGAAATCAACTGCTTCAGTTCCTCGAATGTAGCAAGCAGTGCAACCTCCTCGGCTGTAGGAGCAGGCAACTTGAACTCGCTTACCATCAGCGACTCACCGTCCTTGCGCTCTGTGATAGCCTGCCAGAGTTCCTCAGTGATGAATGGCATGAATGGATGGATGATATGGAGGAGCTGGTCGAAGAGTGCGAGAGTAGCATCGTAGGTAGCCTTGTCGAGTGGCATTGAACAGCCCTTCTCACGGTCGTACTCTGGTTTGATCATCTCGAGATACCATCCCGAGAACTCGTCGGTGAAGAGCTTGAACGCAGCCATGAGAGCCTCGTTGAGACGATACTTAGAGTAGTTGTCGTTGACCTCAGCAAACACCTCCTTGATCTTTGCGCTCATCCAAGCCACAGCCTTTGCATTTGAAGCAGGCTGCTCAACATCATTGGTTTCCCAACCTTTGACAAGTCTGAAGGCGTTCCACATCTTGTTGCAGAAGCCCATACCCTGCTGACAGAGTGCCTCGTCGAAGAGGATATCGTTACCGGCAGGAGCAGCGAGCATCATACCCATACGAACACCGTCGGCGCCGTACTTAGCGATGAGTTCGAGTGGATCAGGAGAGTTACCGAGCGACTTCGACATCTTACGACCGAGGTTGTCGCGAACGATACCAGTGAAATATACGTTGCGGAATGGGATATCCTTCATATACTCCTCGCCAGCCATGATCATACGTGCTACCCAGAAGAAGATGATATCCGGTCCAGTAACAAGGTCGGCAGTAGGGTAGTAGTAGTTGATCTCCTCATTGCCAGGGTTGTTGATACCATCGAAGAGTGAAACCGGCCAGAGCCATGAAGAGAACCAAGTGTCGAGGGCATCCTCATCGCGAGTGAGCATATCGGCAGTGATATGATCGCCATACTTAGCCTGAGCCTTTGCGAGAGCCTCCTCAGGTGTAAGGGCAACAACGAAGCGCTCGTCGTTTTCTGATGCATCAGACACTGGAGCACCATCGTTGACGAAGTAAGCAGGAATACGATGTCCCCACCAAAGCTGACGAGAGATACACCAGTCCTGAATGTTCTCGAGCCAGTTCTTGTAGGTTGTGACATATTTTGAAGGGTAGAACTTCAATGTGCCATCGAGTACTGGAGGAAGAGCGATGTCAGCAAAGTGCTGCATAGAGAGGAACCACTGCTTGCAGAGACGTGGCTCAACAGCGGTGTCCTGATTGCGCTCAGAATATCCCACCTTGTTGTCGTAGTCCTCGATATGATCCATGAGGCCAGCCTCTTCGAGATCCTTGGCAATCTGCTTGCGAACAACCATACGATCCTGACCAACATAGAGTGGGCTCTCCTCAGAGATGGTACCGTCTGGGTTGAAGATATCGATAGTCTCGAGGTTGTGAGTCTTACCGAGAGCATAGTCGTTGACATCGTGAGCAGGGGTGACCTTCAAACAACCAGTACCGAACTCGATATCAACATAGCGGTCTTCGATGACAGGGATGACGCGACCAACGAGTGGTACGATTACCTTATGGCCCTTCAACCACTGGTTCTTTGGGTCCTTAGGGTTGATACACATAGCGGTATCGCCCATGATGGTCTCAGGACGTGTGGTAGCAACTACGGCATAGTAGCCCTTCTCGTCCTGATGAAGCACCTCTCCCTCGTCGCCAGTAGGAACCACTGGGTTGACATCAGCATCAGCAACATAATACTTCAGGTGGAAGAGCTTTGACTTCTCGTCGCGATAGATAACCTCCTCGGTAGAGAGCACTGTCTGAGCCTTTGGATCCCAGTTGACCATACGAAGACCACGATAGATGAGACCCTTGTCGTAGAGATCGCAGAACACCTTGAGCACCGACTCTGAACGCTTCTCGTCCATGGTGAAGGCTGTACGATCCCAGTCGCACGAAGCACCGAGCTTACGCAACTGCTTGAGGATGATGCCGCCATGCTCGTCGGTCCACTCCCAAGCGTGCTTGAGGAACTCCTCGCGAGTGAGGTCGCGCTTCTTGATACCCTGCTGAGCCAGTTTGTTCACCACCTTTGCCTCAGTAGCGATAGAAGCATGGTCGGTACCTGGTACCCAACAAGCATTCTTGCCATCAAGACGAGCCTTACGGATAAGGATATCCTGGATGGTGTTGTTGAGCATGTGTCCCATGTGAAGCACACCAGTGACATTTGGTGGTGGAATAACTATTGTATATGGCTCACGGCCGTCTGGCTTACTTGAAAAAAGTTTGTGGTCGGTCCAATACTGATACCACTTGCCCTCAACTTCCTGAGGACTGTACTTTGTTGCTAATTCCATCTTTTTATATCGTATTTTATATTCTTTTTACCTTATTAATAAATAAATCGGTGCAAAATTACTAAAATTAAACGGAAAATTTGTACTTTTGTGGAATTAAAATAAATAAAAATGCATACAAGGGAAGAAAAACTGCAGGCTTTTGGCCGTTTGATAGATGTTTTGGACGAATTGCGCGAGAAATGTCCATGGGACAGGAAGCAGACTTTCGATTCGCTCCGACCTAACACCATTGAGGAAGTTTACGAACTCTGCGACGCGTCGATGGCTAAGGACTGGAAGAATGTCTGCAAGGAGTTGGGCGATGTCCTCGAGCATGTCATCTTCTATGCCATCATGGGCAACGAGAAGGGCGAATTCGATATTGCTGATGTGTGCAACAAAGAAGCCGATAAGTTGATATTCAGGCATCCGCACATCTACGGAACCTCCCCTAACCCCTCCGAGGGAGGGGAATCTGGGTTGAAGGAGGTGAAGAGTTCTGATGATGTGCTGGACAACTGGGAGAAGATAAAACTCAAGGAGAAAGACGGCAACAAGACTCTTCTTTCGGGAGTTCCGACATCATTGCCAAGTCTCATCAAAGCCTTCCGTATCACAGAGAAAACCTCGAACGTGGGTTTCGACTGGGAGAAGAAGGAAGATGTGTGGGCGAAGGTCAGAGAGGAACTCGACGAACTGCAGGTAGAACTTGACAAGGGCGACAAAGAGAAGAGCGCCGAGGAGATGGGCGACTATCTCTTTGCACTCGTCAATGCAGCGCGACTCTATAAGATAAACCCTGATACTGCACTCGAGAAAACCAACCAGAAGTTTATCCGCCGGTTTGGTTATATCGAACAGAAAGCCCACGAGATGGGAAAGACATTGCCGGAGATGACACTCGCAGAAATGGATGCGTTGTGGGAGGAGGCGAAAAAACGAGACCCCTCCCCAGCCCTCCCCGTAATGGGAGGGAGCCCATCCGGAGGAGGGGAGTGAAAAGTTAAAAGTTTGCATTAGCTATCGTTTTCGTTGAATAAATTATGAAGAAACTTTTATATATTGCAATGATGCTCCTTGTGGTGGGGGCGTGCAATGACAAGAAAGATGCAAAAATCGACGGTTTCATCGGTACAGACGATGCGCCGGATTCTACCGTGTATGGTGTCTGTGGTGACGGCACGATGATGAACACCCTCGAGCTTGTCACTGCTATGAACGACACCCTCGTGATCAGGATATGTGATGAGGGCGAGGACTCCACATCTGTTGTAGGTGGAATGATGTGCGGCGATAGAATGGCTGTCACCCTCTGCAACACCGATGATGGATTCGTGGCTCATCGTGTTATCAACCTCACTTCGCTCTTTGGCAGGTGGAGTAGTATTGACAAGAATTTTGAAATAACCGAGGATGGTGAGGTTCACTCAATGGTGACAGCTGAAACCAATGCGTGGACGGCCTGGCGAATACTCAATGGACAGTTGCTCCTCAATCGCGATACCTTCGATATTCTGACGCTCGGAGCCGATTCCCTTGAACTGGAGAACGCCTTTGGCATCTTCTGTTATAAGCGTTCACGAGCCATCGCCGTACAAGTAGATTCAATATAAACAATTTTGACACCATTTCGCATACATATTTTAGGATGTGGTAGCGCATTGCCAACGATGCGTCACAGTCCTTCATCGCAGGTTGTGGAAATCCGCGATAAGTTCTTTATGGTTGATTGCGGAGAAGGCACACAGCTCGCCCTGCGCCGCACTCATGTGCATTTCAATAAAATCATTGCCGTTTTCATCAGTCATCTGCACGGCGATCACTGTCTCGGACTGGTGGGAATGATAAGCACCTTCGGACTCCTCGGTCGTACAGCACCGCTGCATGTCTATGCCCCGAAGGAATTAGGCGAGATGCTAACGGGACAGTTGGAGTTCTTCTGCCACGGATTAGACTTTGAGGTGGTGTTCCATGAGGTTGACACCGAGAAGAATGCCGTCATCTACGACGACCGCAGTCTCACCGTCGAGACAATCCCACTGCAGCATCGAATGCCGTGCTGTGGATTCCTGTTCAGAGAGAAACCCGGAAAGCGCCATATCCGTCGCGATATGATTGACTTTTACAAGATACCAATCAGTCAGTTGGAGAATATCCGCAGTGGGATGGACTGGACCGATGAGGACGGTGAAACCGTTGAAAACGAACGGTTGACAACCCCAGCCGATCCAGCCAGAAGTTATGCCTATTGCAGTGACACAAAATATATCCCGACGCTCCATGAACTGGTGCGCGATGTCACCATGCTCTATCACGAGTCAACCTACGCCGACGACAACCTCGAGAAAGCCAAACTCTACTATCATTCCACAGCCCGTCAGGCAGCACAGGTGGCACGCGATGCCCATGCAAAATCGCTCCTTTTGGGGCATTACAGTCAACGCTATCTCGATGAATCAGTCATACTCAAAGAAGCCAAGGAGATATTCCCAAATAGCCTGTTGAGCGCCGAAGGGAAGGTTTTTGACGTTAAATAATCTTAATTATACAATAAAATCATCACTGCGCTTCGGTTTTTCGAATTAATAAATTAATTTTGCAGAATAAAAGTTTCGCAAACTCAACTTTTTGGAGTTATGGGGAGTTAAAGGAAGTTATCGGTCGCTTTGCTCCCTGAGAAGTTAAAGGACAATAGTTTTTGCGGAAAGAATCGGGTAAAGAAGAGACATACGTCCCTTAACTTCCCATAACTTCCCAAGCGACGAAGGAGCGATAACTTCTCTTAACTTCCGAAAATAGAGCAAGTCAATCTTGCGATAGTTAAATTAAAAAACGAATGCGTATGACAAAAAATATACTCTCATTTTCACTTGCTGCATTGCTCATGATTTCTGTTCCTGCTGTCAGTATAGCAGAGCCAATGATTGAGATAATGGACATGAACGATATCGACCCACAGGGCGTTACCATCAGTGTCAACCAGAATGTGCTCCATGTCAGCGGTGCCGCTGGTCAGGTACTTCAGGTTTATAATGTCACCGGTGTGTGTGTTATGACAGTGAAGGTGGATGGCGACGAGAAGCACTATGACCTCAACCTCCAGAAGGGTTGCTATATCGTGAAGGTAGGTAAGGTCGTTAGAAAGATTTCTATCCGATAATAATTTTTTGAGTTTTGAAGGCGTTATCAAAACTTATCCTTATAGTTTTCGTGGTATGCGGTTTTTCTGCATGCCACGAAAATCGTTTTAATCCCAACAAGGAACTCACCCTCGATGAGTATTCCTCGCTGGTGAACGACGCTTTTGCCTTCAACACAGCAAAAATCAACGAATCCATCGGCAGAATGTGCCGTGCCGATCGCGACACCTTCGAGTTTGATGTCCAGACACGCCAGCATTATCTCGGCACAGAGAAGCTTCTCTGGGTCAGTCGTATGGGACTCACCCCTCAGGCCGACACACTCATCAGCTATATCAGCAGGGCAGGAGAGATAGGCTTTTCCACAAAGCGCTTCCGCCTCGATGACATTGAACGCGATGCGAACACCATGCGAAACCTTGCCTTCGACAAATCAAACGACATCAACACCGTTACCGCCCGACTGGACTATAACCTGACCAAGGCGTTCCTGGCATATTATGTCGGTCAGCGATATGGTTTTGTTAAACCACGAAAGGAGTTCAACCATCTGTTGCTCGATGCCAACGACACGCTGAAGACAACTTATCGCCAGTTGTATGACCTTCCGACAGAATCGCTCGACAAAGAAGGCTACCAGCATCTGCTCGAAAAGATAGCCCAAGACAGTGTGCCAGACCTGTTGCGCAGCGCCGAACCGCAGGGGCCGTTCTATAAGAAACTCAAGTCGATGTTGCCGGAAGCAGAAGGAGCACAGCGCAACCGCATCCTTGCCAATATGGAGCGATGCCGCTGGCGCCATGATGACTACCCGCACCTTCACGATAAGTATGTTGTGGTGAATATACCATCCTACCGACTCATGGCAGTCGATAAGGACAGCATCCTGACGATGAATGTGGTTTGCGGAGCGCAGAAGACAAAGACACCACTTGTGAACAGTCGTATCAACCTCATGGAGTTGAACCCACGGTGGGTGATGCCGTCGAGTGTGGTGAAGTATGAGATAGCCCATCATGCCGGTGACTCAATGTATTTCGCCAGTCGCAATTATGTCATCACAGAGAAGAGTACAGGCAAACGAATGTCGCCACACCAGGTGTCATTCTCGGCCTTCCGTAGCGGAGCGTACGGAGTATATCAGGAAGGCGGCGAGGGAAACGCCCTCGGACGAATAATATTCCGATTCCCTAACGATTTCGCCATATATCTGCACGACACCTCGTCGAAGAGTGCCTTCGGACGAGAGAGTCGCAGCTTGAGTCATGGTTGCATACGTGTGGAAAAGCCATATCAGTTGGCTGAGTTCCTGCTCGAGGACAAGGACAAGACCACCCTCGAGAAGATTAATTATTCAATGAACGTGCGCACGCGTGTGAGCGAAGACGGTGAAACCGCAGAGAAGATAGACAAGTCGAAGATACTCCATAGTCTCAGGGTGAAGCCCGAGGTGCCGGTGTTCATCACCTACCACACGATGTACCTGATGCCTGACGGAACGATGCGCGTATATAACGATGTCTATGAATACGATCAGGTGCTGACAAGAATACTCAACAAATTCCGTTGATTGGCATGGACAAAGAGAAACAGATGATGCAACTGCTGAGCAACGAAGCCACTGCGCGTAAGGGCTTTGAGATGCTCGTGGGCTTGTATGGCGAAAGGCTGTACTGGCAGGTTCGTCGTATCGTCATTACTCACGAAGATGCCAATGATGTGGTGCAGAATGCTTTCGTGAAGGCATGGCTGAACCTCGGTGAGTTTGAGAACAAGTCGAAGATAAGTACCTGGCTGAGTCGTATCGCCATCAACGAGGCACTCGACTTCATGCGAAAGAAACAGCGTATGGAAGGAATCAGTGCAGATGAGAATCCGGCAATGGCAAACAACCTTATGGCCGATGAGTATTTCGATGGCGATGAGACCCAGGCGCAGTTGCAGGAGGCAA
>JAUNIK010000099.1:0-4997 GCA_030523505.1 Prevotellaceae bacterium
AGCGAAGGCGAACCTGCTGAATGAAGTCTTTTAAATTCTTCATATTGCTTGTTAGAGTGCGATTATTAGTCGCTTAAAGTATTATTTCGTCATCAGGATGATACCACTTTATAGTGTCATCATGCTGAAACCATGTTATCTGCTTGCGCATGTATCGGCGTGAGTTCGACTGAATCTGGCGTATAGCTTCCTGAAGGTCGATATCACCGTCGAAATATTTGAACATCTCTTTGAAACCAACGGTATTGAGAGAGTTCAGATGTCGTTTTGCATAGACGCTGCGAGCCTCGGCTTCAAGACCTTGCTCCATCATCACCAGCACTCGTTGGTTGATGCGTTCGTACATCTCCTCACGAGGGCGGTTTAATCCGATTTTTATTATCTCAAACGGGCGTTTCTTCACTGTTCCTGTGCGGAAACTGGTGTATGTCTTACCCGTCATGTGACAAATCTCCAATGCGTGAACGATGCGGCGCGGGTTGTGATGGTCAACGATAGCATAATGCTCTGGGTCGAGGCGTTTCAGTTCCTCAAGTAGAACTTCTATACCTTCTTCGGCCAATCGTTGCTTCATCAGGTTTCGGGTGTCGTCATCGACAGTAGGGATATCATCGATACCCTTGCACACTGCGTCAATGTACATCATCGAACCACCGCTCATCAGTGCTGTATCACTCGTGAGAAACTGCTCATTGAGCAATTCCAGCACATCTGCTTCATATTGAGCAGCCGAGTAGTAGTCCTCAAGGGAATGGTTGCCAACGAAGAAATGCTTCACCTCTCGCTGCTGTTCTGGTGTAGGCGCCGCAGTACCTATCGGTATCTCGCGGAAAATCTGCCTTGAATCAGCATTGATGACAGGAACACCGAGACGACGGGCGATAGAGAGTGTTTTCTCTGTCTTTCCCACGCCGGTAGGTCCGAGGATGACGTACAGTTTCTTCACAGCCAGTTCCTTTTTACTTCATGATGCCGCGCTGTGAATTCTCCACGAAGTTCACGATATACTCGAGATCCTCGTTCATGCCAAGTTCCTTGATGGCAGCGATAGCCTCAGAGCGAAGGCCCTTTGAGTAGATAAGGCGGTAAGCCTCATGGATTTTGTCGATACGCTCAGGGGCAAAGCCACGACGACGCAGACCAACAAGGTTGAGACCGCAGTAACGCGATGGTTCCTTACCGATGATGACATAAGGAGGAACGTCCATTGGGAGTTTTGCACCACCCTGAATCATCACATAACTACCGATATGTGTGAACTGATGGACGAGAACACAAGCAGAGAGGATGGCAAAGTCGTCGATTTCGACCTCACCGGCAATCTTTGTTGAATTGCCGATGATGCAGCCGTTACCAACAACACAGTCGTGAGCCACATGCATATTCTCCATGAGCAGATTGCCGTTACCTATGACAGTCTTGCCGCGTGAGGCAGTACCACGAGAAAGGGTAACATTCTCACGGATGGAGTTGTTGTCACCGATTTCACAAGTGGTGACCTCGCCCCGGAACTTAAGATCCTGTGGCTTTGTCGAAATGCTCGCACCTGGGAAAATCTCATTGCCCGAGCCCATACGGGTTCCCTCGTGCAGTGTTACACTGTTCACGAGAGTGTTGTTATCGCCAATGACAACATCTTTGTTGATGACGCAGAAAGGACCGATAGTATTGCCATCGCCGAGGACAGCCTCAGGATGAACGTATGCTAAAGGACTGATATTGTTCATATATTGATAATTTGTTTTTACTTATTCTTGATGATCTGTGCGGTGAAGGTTGCTTCTGACACTACCTTATCACCAACGAAGCAGTAACCCTTCATTGTTGCAATGCCGTGACGGATTGCCGAAGCCATCTCAACCTTGAAGAGGAGAGTGTCGCCAGGAACAACCTTTTGGCGGAACTTCACATCGTTGATAGCGAGGAAGTAGGTAGAGCAACGCTCTGGTTCGTCCATTGTGTTGAGCACGAGCAGACCACCACACTGAGCCATTGCTTCAATCTGGAGAACGCCAGGCATGACAGGCTCTGAAGGGAAGTGTCCCTGGAAGAACTCCTCGTTAGCAGTGATATTCTTCAAACCGACGATATGGCTTGCACCAATCTCGATGACCTTGTCAACCAATCCCATTGGATAACGATGAGGAAGAAGCTCGCGGATACGCTTGATGTCCATCAGCGGTTCTCTTGTTGGATCATAGATAGGAGCCAGAACCTCGTGCTTCTTGATTTCCTTACGCATCAGACGAGCGAACTTGTTGTTGATGGTATGACCAGGGCGTGTTGCCACGATACGGCCCTTGATTGGTTTGCCGATAAGTGCAAGGTCGCCAACGATGTCGAGCAACTTATGACGGGTACACTCGTTGTCCCATGTGAGAGGACGATGCTGGATGTAACCGATCTTTGAAGCGTCGATATGATCCATGTGGAGGAAGTCGGCGAGTTTGTCCAACTGCTCCTGAGCAACCTCTCTCTCGTAGATTACGATAGCATTATCGAGGTCGCCGCCCTTGATGAGGTTGAGTTCCATGAGAGGCATGATGTCGCGCACGAAGACGAATGTGCGTGCAGCAGCAATCTCCTTCTCATAGTCAGCCATGTTGTCGAGAGTGGCAAACTGTGAGTTGATGAACTTCGAATCGAACGAGCACATCGTGGTGAGGCTGAAATCATCATCTGGAAGGATAGTGATGCAAGAACCAGTCTTCTCGTCGCGCACCTCAATCTTCTTGCGTATGATGTAGTAATCCTTAGGCATGTTCTGTTCAACAACGCCTACCTGATGGATTTTCTCTACATAAGGAGCTGCTGAACCATCGAGGATAGGAAATTCAGGGCCGTTGACCTGAATAAGACAGTTGTCGATGCCGAGAGCATAGAGTGCAGACATAGCATGTTCAATAGTAGAGACGCGAACATCGCCCTTACCGAGCACTGTACCACGTGTTGTCTCGATTACTCTCTCTGCAACAGCCTCGATGATTGGTTCCCCCTCAACATCGATACGCTGAATCTTATAACCATGATTCTCCGGAGCAGGATTGAATGTCACAGTGAGGCTAAGACCTGTATGAAGACCTTTACCGCAGAGTGAAAAACTGCCACCGAGTGTTTTCTGTTTCTGATAATCCATAGTTTTTTAATTATTTTCAAGTTTTGCCTGCAGTTCTGCAACCTGCTTCTGAAGAGCATTGAGTTGCTTCTGCATATCTGGAAGTCGCATAACCATTGCATGGTTGCGGAAATATTTCATAAGTGGCACTGGAGGAGTACCCATGAGGTTCTGGTTGCTCTCCAATGAACTTGGTACACCGCTCTGTGCACCGAGGTTCACATGATCGCCGATATTGATGTGTCCGGCAATACCTACCTGACCACCAAACATACACCACTCGCCGACCTTTGTAGAACCGGCGATACCAACCTGTGCAGACATTACGGTGTTGGCACCGATGTCTGTGTTGTGGGCAATCTGTACGAGGTTGTCGAGTTTCACACCCTTACGAACATAAGTGCTGCCCATTGTAGAACGGTCGATACAAGTGTTTGCACCAATCTCTACATCATCCTCGAGGGTTACGATACCAATCTGTGGTATTTTTGAATATCCATCGGCTGTAGGGGCAAATCCGAAACCGTCGGAACCGACAACACTACCAGCATGGAGGATACAGCGGTTGCCTACCTTACAATTGTAGTAAATTGTAGAGTTAGGGTAGAGGATACATCCGTTGCCGACTGTTGCATTGTCCCCCACGAAGGCATGAGGATAAATCTGACATCCATCACCAATGACAGCATTGTCGCCGATATATGCAAAAGCACCGATATAACAGTTCTCACCAACCTTTGCTGTAGGAGAAACGAATGCCAATGAATCAATACCGGTCTTCACCTTTGTCATCGACTCATATATCTGGAGCAGTTTTGAGATGCTCTCATAAGCACTCTTCACACGGATAAGAGTTGTCTCAACAGGTTTGTCGAATTCAAAAGCCTCGTCAACGAGCACGATGCTCGACTTTGTCTCGTAGATGTAATGAAGATATTTTGGGTTGGCGAGGAACGACAGTGCGCCTTCCTTGCCTTCTTCAATCTTTGCAAATGTGCTTACTGTCGCATTCTCATTGCCTTCTACACGGCCCTGCAGCAGTTCCGCAATCTGTTTTGCTGAAAATTCCATTTGTTTATCTAAATTAATATGTATTGTCGTATTTGTTTATTTTCAATCCTAAATGCGCTGGTAGCAGAGGTAGTATTTACCAACCTTCTTTGCCAGCAGGTCGATGTTCAAAAGTTCGGAAACCTCAGTAACATCGCGCAATGTACCATCTTTATAGAGCATGGAGATATGATCGTCGTTGACATTGTACATATCCTTCTCTGCCTTGCTCTGCGAGATGAGGTACTGCGTATCGTCGAAACTTATGTTCAAAGCTTCGGCTATCTCGCGCCGCTTCTCGTTGATGTACTCTTCGTCGAACTCTCTGTCGAGCACCTCCACACGGAAGATACGGCGGTTTATCAGGTCGGAAGCCAAGGTTGCGAGTATCTTGTCATCGCTGTGCATCCATACTTTCAGTGCACTCCAGATGTCATTGTCATCGAGTTGCACATAGTATTCTAATGCCTCAGGGTGCGAGTTGAACCATTGGCTGTCGACATTGTTTGTGAGGAAATATTTCAGTGCCGGAGTACCGAATACCTCCTTGCCTGCTGTTACTAAATGCTTAGCACGGAGCAGGGCGTTTATGAGCACCTTCTCGGCAGCCACAGTAGTCTTGTGGAGGTAAACCTGCCAATACATGAGGCGTCGGGAGGTGAGATAGTTTTCAATAGAGTAGATGCCTTTGTAATCGACACATAGCATGTCATCGACAACATCAAACATCTTTATGATTCGTGCACTGCCGATATTTCCCTCGTTCACGCCAGTAAAGAAACTGTCGCGGCGGAGGTAGTCAAGGCGATCGACATCAAGTTGCGAACTGATA
>JAUNIK010000099.1:5007-8600 GCA_030523505.1 Prevotellaceae bacterium
TCGGGTATTCACCCTTGAAGATGCTTATCGCCAGATTCAGCTGTCCACCGAGGTCGTGGTTTATCTTCTCCATCATCATCAGGGAGATGTCCTCGTGAGAGATGCCGCTGATGAGAGTATGTTCGAGAACATGCGAGAAAGGTCCATGACCGATGTCGTGCATCAATATCGCTGCACTGACAGCCTCCGACTCACTGTCGAAGACGAATGTGCCTTTCTGTTGAAGGCTCAGTATCGCTTCGCTCATCAGTTGGAAAGCACCGATGGAATGCTGGAAGCGCGTATGTTGCGCTCCAGGGAACACCAGCGATGTGAGTCCCAACTGCTTGATACGCGTAAGACGCTGCATGAGGGGATGCTGTATTATCTGCAGCATCAACCCATGCGGTATCTTTATGAACCCGAAAACCGGGTCGTTTATGATCTTGAAATCCTTCAACTTGTTATTCTGTTAATTACTTATCAAGTTCCACTGCCATTTCTTCCTGCAGTTTCTTTGCAGCATTAGCAGCAGCCTCGGCGAAATCCTCGCCCTTTGATGCGAAGATGATGCCGCGTGATGAGTTGACGAGCAGACCGCAGTCATCAATCATACCATACTTGCATACCTCCTGAAGAGAACCACCCTGTGCACCGACACCAGGAACGAGGAGGAACGAGTTTGGAGCAACGGCACGGATGTCCTTGAACATCTCGCCGCGGGTAGCACCGACAACATACATCATATTCTCATCGTTACCCCAAGCCTGTGAACGCTTGATGACCTTCTCGAAGAGACGCTCGCCGTCCTTGTCCTCAGTGAGCTGGAAGTCGAACGAGCCCTTGTTTGAGGTGAGGGCAAGAAGGATTACCCAGTGACCTTCGCTGATGAATGGAGTGACTGAATCCTCGCCCATGTAAGGAGCGATGGTAAGAGCATCGACATTATACTCCTCGAAGAATGTCTTTGCATACATCTTTGATGTATTACCGATGTCACCACGCTTTGCATCAGCAATGATGAACTGCTCAGGATAGTTTTCCTGAAGATATTTTACAGTCTTCTCGAATGAGATGATACCCTTAACTCCGTAAGCCTCGTAGAAAGCGAGGTTTGGCTTGTAAGCAACGCAGTAAGGTGCTGTAGCATCGATGATAGCCTTGTTGAAAGCGAAGATAGGATCCTCTTCCTTCAACAGATGCTCAGGGATTTTGTTGAGGTCAACGTCAAGACCTACGCAGAGGAATGACTTCTTCTGCTGTATCTGGTTTACAAGTTCTTTGCGATTCATATTAATCTTCTTTTGTTATATAAGTTTTTATTAATGCAATGACAATAGTATAAAGGAACAATCCCACGATGAGCATCACTATCCACAAACCGTATTTCAGCCAGTTGTTGGTTATGTTGAAACTCGTAACGGCAATGTCGGCTGTCGCTAACGCGCATAAAAGTCCAAGGATCTCATTCAATGAGAATCCGAGAATCTTCTTTTCGAGTATGGGATTCAGTTTCATATCGGCAACTTATTCTTTTGATTCAGTATTAAAGACCTGTGGTCGTTCTTCTGTTGTTCGCTTCAAATCGACCATCTTCTTTACAAACTCCTCAGCAGGAACATCCTTCTCTGTCCGTTCCTCGTTCTTCTTTGTATAAAACTGTGCCATCTTTAGGATTTACGGATTTACTGATTTACACTATAGTTCAGCTTCTTTCATCTTTTCGGCATTTTCTGCCACTGTGAGGGCATCAATCATCTGCTGGATGTTACCGCCCATGAAACCAGGAAGGTCGTACATGGTGTAGCCGATACGATGATCGGTGACACGACCCTGAGGGAAGTTATAGGTGCGGATTTTTGCCGAACGGTCACCAGTAGAAACGAGAGTCTTACGACGGTTTGCGATATCATCTACATACTTCTGGTGCTCCTTATCATATATGTATGTGCGCAGGCGTGCGAGAGCGCGTTCCTTGTTCTTAGGCTGGTCGCGAGTCTCGGTACACTCAATGAGAATCTCCTCAACCTCGCCAGTGTTTGGGTTCTTCCACATATAACGAGCACGCACACCAGACTCCACCTTGTTCACGTTCTGACCACCGGCACCTGATGAACGGAAGGTATCCCATTTGATTTCACCCTCGTTGATAGACACCTCGAATGGGTCAGCCTCAGGAAGAACAGCCACTGTTGCTGCCGATGTCTGCATACGACCGTTTGACTCTGTGACAGGTACACGCTGAACACGGTGAACACCCGACTCATATTTCAATACACCATATACATTATCGCCACTTACAGCAAAGCATATTTCCTTGAAACCGCCAACTGCACCTTCGCTCTCTGATGTCACAGATACACTCCAACCCTTTGACTCGCAGAAACGCTTGTACATCTGGAATATCTCGCCGGCAAAGAGACAAGCCTCATCACCACCAGTACCGGCACGAACCTCCATCTGGACATTCTTTGCATCCTCTGGGTCTTTTGGTACGAGGGCAATCTTTATCTCCTCCTCCAACTGTGGCTGCAACTCCTCGTTCATTGCCAACTCCTCACGAGCCATCTCCTTCATCTCAGGATCCGACTCGTTCATGAGTATATCTTTTGCCTCAGAGATTCCGTCAAGGCAAGCAATATAACGCTTGCGGAGAGCCATGATATCTCCAAGATCTTTCCATTCCTTTGTCAGTTTGACGTAACGCTGCTGGTCAGCAATTACCGAAGGGTCTGTAATGAGGGTTGACACTTCCTCGTATCGTGCCTCAAGACCGTCTAATTTTTCTAATATATTCATTGGATATTAATAGTTGAATTCTCCAAACTCCGATTTGATTGTCAATGACTTCTCACCCTCTTCGATATGACCGACGATCTGTGCATCGATGTTAAACGACTTCGAGATTTCGATAACCTTCTGTGCATTCTCTGGTGAGAGGTAAACCTCAAGACGGTGACCCATGTTGAACACCTTGTACATCTCCTTCCAGTCAGTGCCGCTCTGCTCATGGATAGCACGGAAGAGTGGAGGAACAGGGAACATGTTGTCCTTGATAACGCGACAGTTGTCGCTTACGAAATGAAGCACCTTTGTCTGTGCACCACCAGTACAGTGAACCATACCGTGGATATCCTCACGCATCTCATCGAGGAGACGACGAACGACAGGAGCGTAGGTGCGGGTAGGAGAGAGCACCAACTTTCCTGCAGGGATAGGACTGCCCTCAACCTCATCGGTCAACTTGTAGTTACCGCTGTAAACGAGTTCATTTGGCACTGCCTTGTCGTATGACTCAGGGTATTTCTCTGCGAGGTACTTCGCAAAGACATCGTGACGAGCCGAGGTAAGGCCGTTTGAACCCATACCACCGTTGTACTCCTTCTCGTAAGTAGCCTGTCCGCATGAAGAAAGACCAACGATGACATCACCAGGGCGGATGTTTGCATTGTCGATGACGTCAGCACGCTTCATACGGCAAGTCACTGTCGAGTCAACGATGATAGTGCGTACAAGGTCGCCCACATCAGCAGTCTCACCGCCGGTACCATAGATACCGATACCCATTTCACGAAGCTCTTGCATCAATTCATCATTACCATTGATAACAGCGC
>JAUNIK010000100.1 GCA_030523505.1 Prevotellaceae bacterium
TGGGGCAAATGCAGATTTGACCCCACCAAGCACAGAAGACCGTCAACGAAAGAAGACTGTCAGCACAGAAAGTGGTAAATAATTATGATAGTGAAAAGAACAAGAGCAATTTTATTCGCCCTGGCAATGATCGTTAGTTGCCTGGTGGTGGATAGTGCACATGCACAGGTAGCACTTAAGACTAATTTCCTCTATGATGCTACTACTACACCAAACCTTGGTGTGGAAGTTGGTTTGTCCCGCAAATCTACATTCCAGGTAGTCTATGGTCTCAACCCATGGAAGTTCAATACCGTTGAGCATGGTGAGCGCAAACTCAACCACTGGCTCGTGATGCCTGAATATCGCTGGTGGACTTGTACAAAGTTCAACGGCCATTTCTTTGGTGTTCATGCTATGGGTGGCCAGTTCAACGCAGCAAATGTTGACTTCCCATTCATGCCAGGAGTATTCTTCGGCGGTGCCGACCTTATCAAAGGTCTAAAGGACTATAGCTATGATGGCAAGTATCTCGGTGGTGGTATCACCTACGGTTACCAGTGGATTCTCAACCGCCATTTCAACCTCGAGGCTGAGATTGGCGTAGGTGTTGATCACATCTGGTACAACAAGTATGAGTGTGGCGACTGCGGTCCAAAGCTCGCTATCGGTCAGACCAACTATGCCGGTGTCACAAAAGTAGGTATCTCATTGCTTTATCTGTTCTAATTTGAAAGGAGACACATACAATGAAGAAGATTTTATCAATCATCATCCTTGCTGCTACATGTCTCAACATGATGGCAGATAACAAGAAGCATGGCATCGTTGCTGAGAATGTCAATGTAGAAGACAACGGTCAGAAGGTGTTCGCCTCATTCGACCTTGTTCTCGATGGTCTTCGCATGGGCACAAACCAGCAGTTCTTTATCACACCTTATGTAGAAGGTGCCAATGGCAGAACCGTATTCCCAACAATTCTCGTCAATGGCCGCAACATGCAGTATATCTACGAGCGTGGCGGTTTGAGCCGTAATGTGAAAGAGGAATACCCTAATATATATAAGGTAATAAAGCGCGAGAATGGCAAGCCACAGTCTATCACATACACCGAGGCAGTTCCACTTGCTCCTTGGATGACTAATGGCGACATGACCTTCCATCTTGCCATCGACTCATGTGGTTGTGGTAAGTTCAGAGGCAACGACATTCTCGATCCTATCGTTTACGCTCCAATCCCAGAGCCAGAACCAGAACCAATCCCTGAGCCACTTCCAGAGCCAGAACCAGTAAGAAGATACTGCTGTTTCCACACAGCTTATATCACTCCTCCTGTAACCGAGCTCCCTGTTTCAATCCACGAGGGTAAAGCACAGGTACAGTTCGAGGTGAACCATATCGAGCTCCACACTGAGCCATACCTCTGCAAGAGCGGTCAGATTATCGACAACCGTGCTCAGTTGCAGATCATCAACGACTCTATCGCTTATGCTTTGAAGGATCCAAATGTTGAGATCCAGAGCATCAACATCTGCGGTTATGCATCACCAGAGTCACCTTACACCCACAACGATTATCTTGCAAGCAACCGTTCACGCGTACTTGCTGAGTACCTCGGTTATCGCTATAACCTCCCTCGTGAGCGCAGCACATATAATGCTGTGACAGAGAACTGGGAAGGTTTCCGCCAGCAGGTAATGGAGGCTCACGATATCAACGAGTATGAGCGCTATCAACTCCTCGGTCTTATCGACCTCCCAGCTTACGGTCCTGCTGACTACGATGCAAAGGAGAACATCCTGAAGACCGATCCACGCTTTGCACGACTCTATCGTGAGAAGATTCTCCCTCTCTGGTTCCCAATGCTGCGTTGTACAAAGTTCACTATCAAGACTCAGCTCAAGCCTACATCCGACGAGAAGTTGGCAGAGATTATCAAGACACGTCCAGAGATGTTGAGCCTCAACCAGATGTTCCGTGTTGCTCGCCTCTATCGTGAGGGATCTTACGAGTTCAACCAGACCTTCGAGACAGCACTCCGTTTCTATGCTGACGATCCAATTGCCAACCTCAATGCAGCCATCGTTGCTATCAATGAGCAGGACTATGAACTTGCAGCCCGTCTGCTCGTGAAGGCAGGCGACAGCCCAGAGGCAGAGAATGCTCGTGGTATCGTTGCTGCCCAGAATGGCGATTACGAGTCGGCTTTGGAGCACTTCATCATGGCTACTCCTCTCCCAGAGGCAAAGTACAACAGAATCGAACTTAAAAATAATAAATAAACTCAATTATTAATTCTTTTACAAACACATTTAATTTTATGAAAAAGCAATTTTTCTTTTCAATGCTCGCAGCCGCAATGCTCGTAGGCTGTAGCAGCGAGGAAGTGTTGACCGAAAAAGGCAATTTCAATTATGATTTCGCAGAAGGTCAGCCAGCTTACATCGCAGTAGGTCTTGCAATGCCAGGTGATGCTGGTACTCGTGCAAACGATGACTTCCACGATGGTGATGCAACAGAGTACGAAGTAAAGAGCGGTCGTCTTGTAATCTTCAAGGGTGCTACCGAGGCTACTGCAAAACTCGTTCAGCAGATAGACATCACAGAAGGCCTTACATTTGCTCTTGATGGTACTAGCAATCAAATCACTTCTACAAGCCAGAAGTTTGTTGCAGAGATCAAGGATCCTTCACTTGGCGTAAATGACAAGCTCTATGCTTACGTAATCCTGAACGACAAGGATAACGCAACCAATCTTGACTATACAGCTGGTACTCCTTTCACTGTATTTAGCCAGAAGGTTCTCAAGGCCATCGGTATCAAGAACGAGACTACTGGTTTCGGCGGACTCGGCGACAACGGCCTTGTAATGACAAGCGTACCTCTTTCAACAACAGCAGGTGGTACACAGGCTGCTACAGGCACTCCTTTCACCCTTACTCCAATCGAGGCTTCAGCTGTTTACAAGACTGCAGAAGAGGCTAAGGCTGGTGACCAGGTAGCTTGCTGCTATGTAGAGCGTGCTGCAGTTAAGGTTGAGGTTAAGGTTAACGAGATTACTGACCCAGCAGACAAAACTCTCAAGATTGGTGAGGTTACATGGGCTCTCGGTAACGTAAACAACGACGCTTCTGGTTACTACAACACCCGTCAGTTCGATGCTGCTTGGATGCCTCTGAACAACGCTTTGGCTCCAAAAACTACGACAAAGCATCGTTTCGTATGCGAATATCCTCTCTTCGCTACAGAGCACATGAAGGGCTATCGTACATATTTCGGCAGCGACGTAAACTACGATGGTAACAAAGGTCTTGTAAACTCACAGGTTACAGAATACCCACTCGCTAACAACGGTGTTACTTACACATACGAGAACACATTCGATGAGAACAACCAGAAATTCATGAACACTACATTCGTAGGTCTCCGCATTGTCCTCAACGGTGGTAAGACATTCTACACTGTAAAAAGCGATGATAACACTGCTCTCGATGAGGAAAACTTGAAGAACGCTCTTATTAACAACGTAGATGCTCAGATTGGCGTGACATACGTTAAGGAGCTTATCGCTAAGATTGAGACTGCACTTAAGGCTACACTTGCTGATGACGCTACTGCAACCTTCAAGTTGGGCTATGAGGTTGCTCTTGGCGCAAAGAATGAGTTCAACCAGTTGACTTACACTGTGACCCTCAAGGTGACAGATCCTGATGGTACTACAGAGGCAGCAATTAAGGCACTTACTGTTGATGGTAAGAAGGTGGAAGATATCCTCGCAGAGAACTTGGCTGCTCGTGAAGATGTAACTCCTGAGGTTGCTACAGAGTACACTAACGGTGTAACTTACTACGCTACTCGTATTGCTCACTTCGGTGATGCTGAAACTCCATGTAGCACAACTACAGCAGCATACAACGAGTACGATATGATTTACCCTACTAATGGTGTAAGCTTGGACGGAAAGACTTACGGTACTGACCGTGCAAACGCATGGCTCGGCCGTTGGGGTATCGTTCGTAACAACTGGTATTCACTCGAAATCACTAAAATTGAGGGTATCGGTGATGCTACTCCTCTCAACTACGATGGCAAGACAACTGGTCCTGATGGTGATAACCCTGGTGAGACTCCAGATGATAACCCAAAACCAAAGTACTACATCTCTGCTCACATCCATATCACTCCATGGGTTCTGCGTACACAGCAGGTAGAGCTCTAATTTGAATCTAATTTAACTATATACTGGCGTGGTGCTTGCACCATCAGGCACCACGCCTTTTACTCATACCCCCAATTATTAATAAAAAAACTCAATGAAGCGTTTTCATCTATTCATAACAGCCACAGTATTCATGTGCATCGCAACAATGCTTGGTGCTTGCACAATGATGGAAGAGGAAGATTGTTCAGACTGTCCTTCAGGACTCTATGTGAACTTCGTCTACGACTACAACATACAACGAGCTGACATGTTCAAGGATCATGTCGGTTATGTGACTGTATATGTTTACGACGAAAGCGGCAAGAAGGTTGCAGAGAAGAGCATCGGCAATGTTGATGGTTACACTCCACTCAACGACTACGGCTATCCAATGCATTTCTCAGAGCAGGAACTTCCTACAAACCACAGATACTATCTCCAGGCTGTAGCAATGCAGAAAGACTGGGATGACGCTCTGCGTACCCCTGGTGCAAAATACCACCGTACTGCTGTCAGCCAACTCTATGACCTTAAAATTGATCTCGACCACGACAAATACGCCATTCCTGGAGCACCTGCAACAGGGCCTCACGCAGTGAGCAACGCAGCTCCACTCGACACCCTCTGGCACACACTCAAGGTAATGCCACAGGAACCATACTACGGATACGAGGAGAAGGCGCCTCTTAAAACAACAGCCCCATATTCCATCTATCCAATGGAAGACCAGATGGTAACGCTCAAAGAAGGC
The DNA here is from genome assembly GCA_030523505.1 of Prevotellaceae bacterium. Classification (GTDB taxonomy): domain Bacteria; phylum Bacteroidota; class Bacteroidia; order Bacteroidales; family Bacteroidaceae; genus Prevotella. The sequence continues at coordinate 4,932 of JAUNIK010000100.1, forward strand.
TATGCCACATACGCTACCGTCTCACTCATTCGTGATACAAAACATCTCAATCTCACGATTCATCAAATCGACGAACCAGCGGACATCTACGCTTCAGATTTCGAGGTTACCATTGTTGATGACAATGCAACTCTCTCTTTCGACAATAGCGTAATTCCATCAGATTCGCTTCAATATACTCCATACGCTACATGGACCACCACATTCGGTGAAAACGGACTCGGAATAGAATACGGTCCACGCCCTAAGGCAGTCGATAACACCGATGTAATATCTCGCGCTGCACATTATGACTTGATGTTCAATCGCCTGATGTTCAACAGCAATAGCGAAAAGTCAGCAAAACTCTGTATTCGCAATCGCGACACAAAGGAGATTGTTGGTTACTTCAACCTTCCTCATATGCTTGCAGAGGGCCGCACAGCATGGGAACTCTACCACTATACCCCACAGGAATATCTCGACCGTGAGTACAACTACAAGCTCGAACTTTTCCTGCTGGATGGCAAGTGGAAATACATGGACATCCATATTGATGTGCTCTCGTGGACAAGACGCCTACAGAATGTAGAATTCTAAAAGTCCCCCGACAACCCGAAAGGGAAAAAGAAATTAAATAGTTGAATAAATAATAAAATAGGTATTGAAAGCCTATATCAATATAAAAATGAAAAAAATATCTTCCATAATACGATGGACCCTATTCTTTGCACTTGCTATGAGCTTTGCAGCTTGTAGCATGATGGAGGTGGAGAATATCGACAACAATGGGGATAATCCTGAGGTAAAAGGAGACGGTGCATACCTTATCCTTAACTTCAGCTCAAGCACTCGTGCCACCAACCATCCTTTCGGTAGTGAAAATGGTGACGGAAGAGAGAGTGCACACAACTACGAGAACAAGGTTGATAACTTATGCTTCTTCATATATAATGACGGAGCCAAGAAATTCAACGAAGCTAATGGAAATACCACCTTCACATATAAAGCATATATTGATAACATTAACTACGAAGGCGTGCGCGAAGAAGGTGAAAATGTAATATTCCCACCAAAGAGATTCCACATTGAGGCTTATTACCCAAAAGAAGGTGATAGAATTATGGTTCTCATAAATGCTGGCAACCTGACATATAAGATAAAGACTATCGATGATCTCCGCAATGCTCAGATAACAAAGCAGAACACGTGGACATCAGCTAAATATATAAAAGACTACAACAGTTTTGCTATGACATCATGTACTGATGATGACACCTATGGCAAGATTGAAATCACCGACAAGGATGGCAAGAAACATGCTGGTTCTTACGATGATCCATTCGTAGCTCGCGTGGATGTTGAGCGTGTTGCTGCACGAGTTGACTGGGTTCTGCCAGAGGACGGAAGCCATAATCCTATTGTCGATCCTACATGGGGAGCTGTATATGAGACAAAGGCTGATGATGGTATTGCTGGTAAACTGTACGTATCTGATATCCGAATGGTGAACGAGAACCAGATGCCAACCTATCTCATACGCCGTATTGCAACAAGTGTAAACCCTCTTGTGGGTGAAAACTATATGGGTAAGGTTACCCTCGACACAAAGGAACTTCCTCAGCAGTATGTAGTAGAACCGCTTACCACTGAAAAGATTGCTGGAAAAGAATACAACGAAGAATTGCTCGACACTTGGTTTGGTGCTTCAAGGTTTAAGAATTCAATGAACGCCACCACCTTCTTCCCTGCCGGTAATGATTACAAGGTTGGCTTCAATGCTACCAATACTGCCGACAACAACTACAAGCGTTTCGAAACAGATTTCATTGATAATAAAAAATGTTGGTGCTACACTCTTGGTTATCTCATGGAAAATACCATGGACAAGAGTGAGTACACGAATTCAAACTTGCGTACTGGATTGCAGTTGAAGTGTACATTCCTGCCACAGGACATCTACCAATTCCCAGAAGGGGCAACAGTTCCTGTCAGACTCGAGAACACTGGCGACAACTACAAGATTGGCCGTTCATTCTGCTATCTCAAGAATACTGCAGATGTTAAGAAATCGCTGTTCTTCGATACTAACCTTGATGCAACACGCTACCTTTCAATTCAAGGAGACAAAGAGAATTACGAGATCTACAACTACGAGAATGGTGCTTGCTACTATTATATTTGGTTAAAGCATGCCGCATGCGACAACGCTTCTGATGAAGGTAATTATCCAATGGAGTATGCAATAGTACGCAACAACATTTATCGTATAAAGATTGAGAAGATTCTCCACCTTGGAACAGCAGAGCCAGAAGATGTAAAAGAAGCTCTCATCGAAGTACTTCAGTGGAATCTTCGCATCCAGCCGACAATTTATTTATAATTCAAAAGTATAGGCAAAACAACAATGAGACGATATATATTATACATAGGGATACTACTGAGCATGGTATTGACTTCTTGCTCAATTGTTGACCGTCCTGATGACAATGAAGGAGATTACGGCAAGGATGTGACCGTAAAAGGAACCATTATGGCACGTGCAACAGGTGAGCCAGAAGATACAAATATCGGGAGCGAACTCATCAACGACTGGTGGGTGCTTTTTGTTGACAATACAGAGAAAATCGTCAAATACATTGACCGTACAACAGCAACAGGCAACACAAAGGCAGTAGTAGAGGAAGGATTCTACCTTGAAATCCCTGCTGGAACATATACAGCTTACTCATTCGCAAATATCACTCGCACTCAGGTTGAGAAAATTACAGGAGAAGGGACTCTTGCAGAAGGGAATCGAATGCCAGCAAATATTAATAATGTAGATTTCAACATTACAAGCATCATTCCCAATGGTCGTAATTTCGAAGAAAATACCACTAATATCCCTATGACGGGAAAACAGGAAGTAACTTTCCAGAAGGATGGGGCTGCAGTTGTCCTGGAAGTAATTCGTATGGTTGCAAAGTTAGAGTTCCGTTATCGCAATGCTTCTACAAAAGACATTACCATCAACAGTGTTTCAATGCAGCAGACAAATCTGACAAGTATTCCACTTCTTCCAAATTATGAATACCTCAAGAATGGTTGGCCTGTAGATGCGACAGATGGTGCGACAGAGGCAGCAACATATAAACGAAACATTGCCCAGACACTTGGTGCTTCGGGAACAGAGATTCAGTTCACCGACATATTCTACATGATTGAAGAACAAGCAAAGTTTGTTCCTGCAAAGCGATTCACAATAGCTCTCAATATTACTCGCAAAGGACAAGACCCAGAGACACTCTATGCAATGACAGATAATCTCGAGTCTTTCTATCGCAACGACCATGTTGTCATTCCTATTGTGTTCAGCGACTACGCTATCGATATTGATGTAAACTTCTACCCACCAATCGGTGGCTATCCAGCAGTTATCACCAACAACGACAAGGACGACTTCTATTGTGAGTTTGCCACACAGGGTAACTTCGTTATCCGTCCGAAGGTGGAGGATGCATCAAACGGTCATAAGCTGATTTACAACAATGGAAATCCTTATTTCACCTACGCATTGAAGTCTGTTGATAATACCGACATCTTCAGCATTGCACCTCATATCGAAGCAGAGACAGGTGAGTTGTTAGGATGCCTCAACA
>JAUNIK010000660.1 GCA_030523505.1 Prevotellaceae bacterium
GGCAGGACATGATAGACAAGCACATCATACAGATAGCTCCGCTTGCCTTCATGAGAGGAAGGACGCTGTCGGACGCCGTGGTAATACTCGACGAGGCACAGAACACCACGACAGCCCAGATAAGGATGTTCCTCACCCGCATGGGATGGAACACGAAGATGATTATCACAGGAGACCTGACACAGGTGGACCTGCCACGCGGACAGAAGAGCGGTCTGCTGCAGGCGATGGAGATACTTGAGGGCACTAAGGGACTGGCGGTGATACACATGGACGACAAGGACATTGTAAGGCACAAGCTGGTGACGCGCATAGTGAACAAATTCCAGGAATACGACGAAATAAAACTAAAAAATAACAACGATTTAAAATACAACAACGATGGCGAATAAAGCATTAACAAAAACAGAGTTCAGTTTCAAGGGTCAGACAGCAGTTTATCACGGCAAGGTACGTGACGTTTATACCATCAATGACGACATCATGGTGATGGTGGCAACTGACAGAATATCTGCCTTTGACGTAGTATTACCAAAGGGTATTCCTTTCAAGGGTCAGGTGCTGAACCAGATAGCAGCGAAGTTCCTTGACGCAACACAGGACATATGTCCCAACTGGAAACTTGCAACCCCAGACCCACAGGTTACGGTAGGCCTGAAGTGCGAGGGCTTCAGGGTAGAGATGATTATCCGTGGCATACTGACTGGTTCTGCATGGCGCGACTACGAGAAGGGCTGCCGCGAGATATGCGGAGTGAAACTGCCTGACGGAATGAAGGAGAACCAGCGTTTCCCAGAGCCAATCATCACACCGACCACAAAGGCTGACGAGGGTCACGACATGAATATCTCGAAAGAAGAGATTATCGCTCAGGGCATCGTATCAAAGGAGGACTATGAGGTGATGGAAGACTATACCCGCAAACTCTTTGCACGCGGTCAGGAAATAGCAGCAAAGCAGGGTCTCATACTCGTTGACACAAAGTACGAGTTCGGCAAGCGCGACGGAAAGGTATATCTCATCGACGAGATACACACTCCGGACTCTTCACGCTATTTCTATGCTGACGGCTACGAGGAGAAGTTTGCCAAGGGCGAGCCACAGAAGCAGCTATCAAAGGAGTTCGTAAGACAGTGGCTCATAGAGCACAACTTCATGAACGAGCCTGGCCAGACCATGCCGGAGATTACCGACGAATATGCAGAGTCAGTGGCAGAACGCTACATTGAGCTGTATGAGCACATCGTAGGTGAGAAGTTCGACCGCTCTACCGACCAGAGCAACATTGCTGCTCGCATAGAGAAGAACGTGGAAGAGTGGTTAATGGTTAATGGTTAACGGTCTAAGGTCTAAGGTCAAAGGGGAGTGAAATAAGGGAGTGAAAGGGGACTAATTTTTTGGCTATGTACGGGCAAGAGAAGATAAAACCATATTCCGCTGAAGGCGAGAAGGTTAGTCAGGTAGAAGAGATGTTCGACAACATCGCTCCTACCTACGACCTGCTGAACC
>JAUNIK010000661.1 GCA_030523505.1 Prevotellaceae bacterium
CCAATCCCCGCCTGTCGCTGGCTAAGCAGGGCATAGAACTGTGTCACAAGGAGAACATAGACTTCATACTGGCCGTTGGTGGCGGCAGCGTTATCGACTCGTCAAAATGCATCGGCTATGGTGTCTGCTACGACGGCGATGTGTGGGACTTCTATATTGGCAAGGCTTCGCCAACGGCAACGCTGCCTGTGGCTGCAGTACTCACCATTCCTGCTGCCGGCAGCGAGATGAGCGAGGCAAGTGTCATCACCAACGAGGACGGCGACGTGAAGCTGGGATACAGCAATAATATCTCCCGCCCGAAGTTTGCCATCATGAATCCGTGCCGCACCTTTACCCTCCCCCCTTACCAGACGGCTGCCGGCGTGACTGACATCATGCTGCACACCATGGAGCGTTACTTCAATACAGAGTGTGACATGACGCTGACAGATGCCATTGCCGAGACCCTGATGCGCACGATGAAAGAGTGTGTGTTTGCCGTACTGAAGAATCCTGAGGACTATCGGAACAGGGCACAGATTATGTGGGGTGGCAGTCTGGCACATAACGACGTGACTGGCTACCGCAATAACGGCGACTGGGCAACCCACCAGCTGGAGCATGAGCTTAGCGGCATGTTTGACGTGACTCACGGTGCCGGCCTTGCTGCTGTATGGCCCAGTTGGGCGCGCTATGTGATGCATGAGAACCTCAGTCGTTTCGTGCAGTTTGCCGTCAATGTCATGGATGTGCCCAACGACTTTACAGACCCTGAAGGAACTGCCATGAAGGGCATCGAGGCTATGGAACGTTTCTATCATGCCATCGGAATGCCTATAAACATCAAGGAACTCATAGGGCGTGACATCACGGACGACGAGATTCGCGAGATGACCCGCAAGTGCAGCCATGACTACAAGCGGACCATAGGCTGTTTCAAGGTGCTCGATGCCGATGACATGGAGGCTATCTACAAAATGGCGAGAGGATAGAACAACAAACGCTCCTTCGAAGAAATTACGAGGGAGCGTTTATTTTATATCTTTTGTATTTTTCTGCGAAATGTTTTGATATGTGGGGAAAAATTAGTAATTTTGCACCCGCAAAATTTTTACAAAGAACATGAACTACAGCATTAAACACCCTGAGAACGAGGGCGGAATGAACGGTCGCATAAGGCGTCTGCGCCAGCAGAATTTCGATACGCCGACGACGCTGAGCATAGAGCGCGCTCTCATTGAGACCGAGTTCTACAAGAAATACTACGGTACGATGCCGACACCGGTACTGCGCGCCAGGAATTTCTACGAGATATGCAAGAAGAAGACGCTATACATCGGCGACGACGAACTCATCGTGGGCGAACGCGGACCTGTGCCAAAGGCGGTGCCGACATTCCCGGAGCTGACATGTCACTCCGTGGAGGACCTGCATACCCTCGACACGCGCGAGCTGCAGAGCTACCACATCTCGCAGGAGGACATTGACACCTACGAACGCGAGGTGATACCTTACTGGGCCGGAA
>JAUNIK010000101.1:0-796 GCA_030523505.1 Prevotellaceae bacterium
CCCGACAAGAAATATGAGTATATCACAAAGCGACCGGTTTTACTAAAAGCAACAATTACTTCACAACGAAATGAATAGAATAATCACGATAATATCCTTCTTCTGCATTGCCCTGTCATCGTTTGCCCAGGACGACTGGCTTTATGAGCAGTGCGAGGACACATGCAAACATATCCACGGCATCGACCTTAGTCATTACCAGGGCGATGTGTTCTGGCAGGCTGTCGGCGACAATCGCAAGATGGCTTATGTATATCTGAAAGCTACCGAGGGTGGCGACAACATCGACAGCCGCTATGCTGACAATATCCGTATGGCAAAGGCTGCCGGACTGAAGGTGGGTTCTTATCACTTTTTCAGACCTAAGACTGCTGTACACCTGCAATTAGAGAACTTCACCGCTCAGTGCCGTCCGGAAGACCAGGACCTTATACCGATGATCGACATTGAGACCACGGCAAAGTTGAGCGAGGAAGCCTTCACCGATTCATTGATGTCGTTCCTTCAGCTCATCGAGGAGTACTATCACCAGAAGCCCCTACTCTATACTGGTCGCAACTTCTACAACAAATATCTGAGTGGCGGTCTGGTTGATGAATATAAGTTGATGATTGCAATGTACAATACTGACGAAGAGCCGGTGCTCATCGATGACCGGGATATCACCATGTGGCAGTACACCGGTAAAGGCAGCATCAACGGCGTAAAGGGCTACGTTGACAAGAGCCGCTTTGTCGGCAAACACGGTCTGCGCGAGTTAAGATTCAGAAGATAAAAGTAAAAGTCATCGTCATCG
>JAUNIK010000101.1:806-8480 GCA_030523505.1 Prevotellaceae bacterium
GTTAATAAATTATACTATGTTAATCAATTGTCCTGAATGCGGAAAAGAAGTGAGCGACAAGGCTCCTTACTGTCCTCACTGTGGTATAGAAATTGCTGCTGGTCGTTCACTGGAACCGGCGGAGGCTCCTGCACGTCAGCCTATGCGTGAACCAGAGCAGAAGAACAGTCATAAATGGGTGTGGATATTGTCGTTGTTGTTAGCCGTCATCGATTGCGGAGTTGTGTTCTATTTCTATTCGAAGGCAAAGAACGAAGACGAGACAATGCAGTATGAGGTAGCGGCACAGAGCGACGATGCTGAGATACTGCAGAGTTTTCTCGACAACTATCGTGATGCACCACGCGCTCATCGTGACGACATCCAGCGTAAGTTGTCGGACATAAGTCGCGAGAATCGTGAATGGAACGACGCTGTGCTTGCCAACACCCGTGAGGCATTGACCACCTATATGCGTGAGCATCCTGAATCGGCACATAAAGATGAGGCCTTGGCTAAGATTGACTCCATCGATTGGAACAATGCCAAGACGGCCGAAACGGTTGAGGCTGTGAAGGAATACCTCAAAAACCATGTCAATGGTGAGTTTGCTGATGAGGCAAAGGCGCTTATCGATGCTTTCAGTGCACTCATAGTAAAACCGGAAGAACAGGCAATGATTCATAATTTGTTCAAGAAGTTCTTCCAGAGCATCAATGCTCAGCAGAGTGACCGACTGACAAGTACTGTCACTTCACTGCTCACAACATTCCTCGGCAAGAGTGATGCTACTCCAAATGATGTCATCAGTTTCATGAAACGCCTCTGGCGCGATGATGTGCAGAACCTCAACTGGCATATCATCGATGACTATAAGATTGACAAGAAAGACACCGGCAACGGTGAATACGAATACTCCGTAACATTCTCTGCCACTCAGGATGTGCAGAAGGCTACCGGCATGACAGAGAAGAAATACCGTATCAAGGCAAAGGTTAGTCCTGACGGTAGGATTTCGGAGTTCAATATGAGTAAAGCAAACGATTAAATACAATATAGCAATGGGAAGAAAAAACAAACCATTACCAATACTTGAAAATGTGACCATCACCGATGTGGCAGCCGAGGGTAAGTCTCTGGCTCGCGTCAATGATATGGTGGTATTCGTGCCATGGGCTGTCCCTGGCGATGTGGTCGACCTGCAGGTCACTCGCAAGAAGCATTCTTTCTGCGAGGCTCGCATCATCCGCTTCATCGAAAAGAGCCCTCTGCGCATTGAGCCACGTTGTGCCCACTTCGGTGTGTGTGGTGGTTGCAAATGGCAGAACCTGCCTTATGAGGAGCAGTTGAAGTTCAAACACAAGCAGGTATTCGACCAACTGACACGTATCGGCAAGGTGGAACTGCCGGAATTCCGCCCTATAATGGGGTCGGTTCATAAGTTTGAATATCGCAACAAGCTTGATTTCGCTTGTTCCAACAAGAACTGGCTCACTCAGGAGCAGATGAACCAAGGTGTTCCTTTCCGTTCGGGAATAGGATTCCACATATCAGGTGCCTTCGACAAGGTGTTGCCTATCGACAAGTGCCACCTCATGGACGACCTGAACAACCGTATCCGCAATTTCGTTTATCAATACGCATTAGACCACGAACTGACTTTCTTCGATTTAAGGCAGCAGAACGGACTGTTGCGTGACATCATAATGCGCAACTCCCTCTCTGGCGAGTGGATGGTGATATTCCAGTTTGGTACCACCAACCCGATAGCATTGGAGATTGAGGAAGGTGAATCGAAAAAGGAAGGCAAGCGCAACTACAACGAACTGATTCAGAAGGAATGCCAGGAGATGAAGTATTTCGAGCGTGAAAAGGCTGAGGCTCTGCTCGATGCTGTTCATCAGGAATTCCCTGAGATAACAGCCCTCTTGTGGGTGTATAATCCTAAGTGCAACGACACGTTCTACGATCTCGATGTGCATGTCCACTACGGCAAGGATTACATATATGAACTCATGGAGGATTTGCGCTTCAAGGTGGGACCGAAGAGTTTCTACCAGACAAACACCGAACAGGCGTATCATCTCTATTCCGTTGCACGCGAATTCGCACAGCTCACTGGCGAGGAACTGGTTTACGACCTTTACACCGGTACTGGCACTATTGCCAACTTCGTTGCAAAGAAGGCCCGCAAGGTTGTGGGAATCGAGTATGTGCCTGAGGCTATCGAGGATGCAAAGATAAACAGCGAGGTGAACAACATCAATAACACCCTGTTCTATGCTGGTGACATGAAGGACATCCTGACAGATGAATTCGTTGCTGAGCATGGTCGTCCGGATGTCATCATCACCGACCCACCACGTGCCGGAATGCATCCTGATGTCATCAATGTGATTCTCAACGCCCAGCCAAAGCGTGTCGTATATGTGAGTTGCAACCCTGCCACACAGGCTCGCGACCTGCAATTGATGGATGCCGATTACCGTGTAGCTGCCGTTCAGCCTGTCGATATGTTCCCTCACACTCCACATGTAGAGAATGTGGTATTGCTTGAAAGAAGGTAGTCCCAAAAAAAGGTTTTAAAAATATGACAAACAAAGTCTTACTTATTTATACTGGCGGTACTATCGGTATGGGAAGAAACCCTCATACCGGTGCTCTTGAACCGCTGGATTTCAGCCATTTGCTGGAACAGTTACCTGAGTTCCGCTACATCAAAGCAGAGGTGGACACATACCAGTTCTCGCCTGCTATCGACTCCAGCGATATGTCGCCTGAACTGTGGGCACGACTGGTGAACCTTATCGCTGAACGATACGACATCTACGACGGTTTTGTTATCCTTCACGGAACGGACACCATGGCATACACGGCATCGGCACTGTCGTTCATGCTTGAGAACCTTACCAAGCCAGTCATCCTCACCGGTTCACAGTTGCCTATCGGTCAGTTGCGTACCGACGGCAAGGAAAATCTCATCACCAGCATAGAACTGGCATCAGCCACCGACGACAGCGGGCATCCTATGGTGCCTGAGGTGTGCGTGTATTTCTCGGGCGCACTCATCAGAGGTAACCGCAGCACAAAGAAGAATGCCGACGGTTTCCGTGCGTTCGACTCATACAACTACCCTCATCTGTGTGATGCCGGCGTGAACTTCGTGTATCGCGACCATCATATCCTGCGACCAGATTACAGCAAACCGCTCATCCCTCATACAGCCATGGACCCAAATGTGGTTGTTTTCAGTCTTTTCCCAGGCATCCAGGAACAGATAATCCGGCACATGCTCACCGCTCCCGACATCCGTGGCATCGTGATGCGCAGTTACGGTTCGGGCAATGCTCCACAGCACCCTTGGCTCACGCAGTTGTTACGTGAAGCGACAGAACGCGGCGTTAGCATTGTCAACGTGACTCAGTGTGGAGCAGGACGAGTGGAGATGGCACGCTATGACACTGGTTATCACCTGAAGGAAGCAGGCGTTATCAGTGGTTATGACAGCACCGTCGAGGCTGCTGTGACCAAACTTATGCATCTGCAGGCACTCTACGATGATCCGAAGATAATACGCGAGAAGATGAACACATCGCTCGCCGGCGAGATTACAACAATGTGATAAACAATAGAAAAGAAAGAAATTCATGCATAAACGTGCTGAATTTCTTTTTTTTGTAGTATATTTGCAGACAGATATACTAACTAATATTTATAACAATTATGAACAACAACAATTACAACATCAGTCTCGGCCACATTCTGGTTGGTGGCTTGGTAACAGTCATCCTTCTTGTCTGCCTCTTCATCGGCATCCCAATGTACAATGTTTGGCAGCAGGAGATGCAGGGAAAAGCAGAGTTTGCTAAGGCAGAACAGAATCGTAAGATCAAGATTGAAGAGGCAAAGGCAAACCTCGAAGCTGAGAAACTCAACGCTCAGGCAGAAATCGAGCGTGCTAAGGGTGCTGCTGAGGCTATCCGCATTGAGAACGGTTCACTTACACCAACCTACATCCAGTATCTCTGGGTTCGTCAGCAGAAGGACTTCACTGGTAAGGTTATCTACATCCCAACAGAGGCAAGCCTTCCTATCCTCGAAGCCGGCAGAACAGCATTGAATGCTGATTAAACCACGCGACTATTGTTTTATAATATCGGGCTCACCATCAAATAGTTGTGCGAAAGCCGTAACACAACTGTGCGCCCATTGAGAAACAGTTGTGCGCCCGCCGTCCACACAGTTGTTCGACGCTGTCCGCACAACAACAGAACAACACTCGGACATTAACCCGATACCTAAATAATAAGGGCTGGTTCCATGTGGAGCCAGCCCTTAATGTTGTTATTGCGATTCAAAGATTACTCTGTTGCACCATTGATGCTGATGAGATAACCCTTGTTACCAGCAGTCTCTGCTGTACCATTATAGGTTGTGAGCGGACCGTAGATAACTACATCGTCGCCTTCGTTGAGGACCTTGTCACCCTCAACCCACTTACGGTTACCGAGGTAGAGCACGCGGAAAGCCTCGAACTCTACAGCCTTGTTCTCTGTGTAAGAACCGTCAGCTGACATCCAGAATGAAGCATTACCATACTGAGCGTTGAACTTGTCGCTGTCCTTAGGGAACTTAGCAACCTTACCTGCTACGAATACATTGTTTGTGCAACCAGCGAATGCTGCATTGCAAGCACCTTCTGGAGCGAATGGAGCATCAGCAGTACCGATACCGTTAGCATCAGTTGTTACACCGTTTACCTCAGCAACATATGCCTTGCCAGAAGCTGTTTCTGCAACACCGTTGTAGAGACATACTGTACCACAGATAAGTACTTCTGCACCCTCTGCGAGGAGGCAGTTGCCTTCTGCCCACTTCTGGTTACCAAGCCAGAGACCACGGAATACCTCGAAGTCGAGTGCTGCATCACCGTCATTGTAAACGCCATCACCAGAAATCCAGAATGTACCGTTGCCATACTGAGCGCCGAACTGTGAATCAATCTTTGAAACGATACCCTTTATCCAAACTTCCTTTGGAGAGTTGCCTGAGAGAGTATTGCAGTATGCGATAGCCTCTTCAACTGTGAAAGGAAGATCGTGTGTTCCAGCGAGACCCTCCTGTGCTACAGTTGTCTCGGCTGTGTACGACTTCTTACCATCGGTAGTATTGAATACGAGAGTTGTTGAACGAGGACCAGCGGTGTTCTCTACAGCGTGGAATACAACAGTGTTGCCGTTTACCGACTTGAGAGAGAGCCATGACTGAGCGTCAGCAGGAACCTCTACAGACAAATTAAGACCCTTGTTCTCGAGAGTAACAGTGAAGTCACCACCCTCAGTAGGGAGCATAGCGTTCTCTGGGTCAACAGAAGCAACCTTGATGAGCGACTTTGTTGTCTTGATCCATGTAGCATCAACAAGCTCAACTGTGCCGTTGTAAGTTGTCTTAGGACCAGCAACAGTTACCTCATCGCCTACCTCGATACCGAACTTAGCCCAGTTGTATGAGCCTGAAGCATCAACAGTACCATAGATGTAGATCTCGCCTGTACCATCGTTGAGGTAGAAGTTACCATAGCTTGTGTTAGCAATCTTTGTAACAGTACCTGTAACCTGGTATGTCTTTGAGTCTGGACCAGCGATTACCTCAGCACAAGTAGCTGGAGAGATAGTAGCAAGACCCTGGATTACATTGATGAACTGAACGTCATCGCCGAACAGGAGCTGGAGTACAGCAGTACGGCCATCGAGAGTACCAGCAGCAGTGAATGTAACCTTTGTCTCACCAGCACCACCTGTCATTGGGCTAACTGTAAGCCACTCTGGAACATTCTCTGAGTTGATAGACCATGCGTTGTTGGCAGAAACTGTGATTGTGGTAGAACCACCATCAACAGGAATTGCTACATATGATGATGAAACCTGCAAGCCATCGAGATATGTTGGCTCCATGTCATCTGAACAGCTTACCAACATTGCAAGCGATGCAACGATAGCTGCGAAAAAATATTTCAGTTTCATATACATTATTATATTTATATGTTATTACTTCAATGTTACAACTGCAATACGACCTGCCTCGTTACCAGTAGCAGAAACTACCTTTACGCCACGAGCCTTGAGATAGTCAGCAACTGCCTGAGCACGTTGAACTGAAAGCTCAGAGTTGCGCTTTGAAGAACCCTCTGGTGATGTAGCACCAACAACAGAAACTGTTGAGCCAGAAGCAATCTTATCGAGGATAGCCTTAGCCTCTGCTGAGAGAACAGCTGAGTTCTGATCGAAATCAACAACAGCCTTGTCAGCGATGAACTTCTCTACAGTCTCAGTCTTTACAACCTCCTTTGCAGGACGGTTCTTGAGAGCCTCGTTCTCAGCAGCGAGCTTGTTCTTCTCAGCCTCGAGAGCAGCGTTCTTAGCGATGAGACGGTTGATCTCGTCATAGTCAACATAATCCTGCTCGCAACCACAGTCCTTACGCTTTGCCTCGAAGAAGTACTTCAAACCGATTGAAGCATACCAGCACTGGCCGATTGCGTGATAAGGAACGAATGTCTTTGTATCACCGTTGATAGATGTAGGAGTTGAGAATGTAGCGAAACCATCAGCATCAACACCTTCGTACTTGAGGATACGTGGATCAGAACCGATTGCTGGGTTGAGATACTTAGATACGCCCCATGAAGAGTTGAAGAAGTTGAGGACATTCTTAACATCGAGACTTGCCTGAAGCTTGTGGTTTGTACCACCGATGTTCAAGCAGAAGTCGTGCTTATAAGAGAAGTCGATACGGTGTACCCATGGGCTGTAGAGGCTATAACCCTCAGTGTACTCACCCTGGTGCTTTGAGAGATAATCGCTGTTGTGAACATAAGCCATGAAGCGGTTAGCATCGTCCTGAGTCTTGAAACGGAACTGACCGTTAGCTACCTGCTCGTCTGTTGGAACATATACAGCATCGTAGTTGTAACCGTCGCCGTTCATATCGTTAGACATCATGTATGAGTAGTTGTAACCACCACGCCAAGCCTCATAGATGAGTGAGAAGTGGTTGCCGCTGCAATCATGAGCTGTAGCAGAAGCTACGAAACGATCTGGAGTAACATACTGTGAGTTGTGGAGACGGATGTTGTTTGGACCTTCCCATGTTGGAACGTATGTGAATGCAGACTCAGCAGCTGAACCAGGCATACCAGTGATTTCCTTTGATACAGTGTGAGTGTAAGCTGCCATCAAGTCGAGCCACTCAGCTGGACGAGCGTTCAATGTTACGTTAGCTGACCAACCGTAACCCTTTGATGTGTTCTCAAGAACGAATGCCTTAGGATTTGAACGGAAACCAGTTGGGAAGATAGGACGGTTGTCAACACCGTTGAAACGAGCGAAACCACCTACGTTTGGAATTGCCCAGTCAGAGATTGAAACTGCGTTGATAGTCTTGTTGAAGATACCCTCAGCTGTCAATGTCAATGGGAATGAAACAGGAATCTGCCAATCGAATGCCAATGAAGACTTCCATACCTGTGGCATCTTGAAGTTAGGATCAACACCGTTTACTGCAGATGGCTTTGAACCCTGCTCTGGTGAGATTGTCTCAGGATGACCGAGGCTGATGATCTTATCGCGGAGAGCAGCAATTGTTGCATGACCCTCACCATCAGTTACGAGACCACCGTTGAATACAGACATGTCT
>JAUNIK010000662.1 GCA_030523505.1 Prevotellaceae bacterium
AGCATTGTGCCGTCAGGTTTTGAACGGTCCCAACGCAACTCACCCTTGAAACCAATCTCTGCCATAATCTTCTCTGCACACTCCTTGATAGAGAGCTGCTTGCCTGTACCGACATTGATATGACAGTTACGGATTTCCTTGATGCCGTCATGGTTAACAACGAAGTCGCTGTTGTTCACAACATCCTGGAAATCAACATTCAGCAAGCAGTGAACAGAAGCATCAGCCATCTCCTCACTCCAGAGGAACTCGCGCATAGGAGCACCAGTTCCCCACAGTGTTACAGCCTCTGGAGTGATACCATAATGAGACAGCACGAAGAGGATATCCTCCTCTGACGATGTAGCATCAACACGCTTATCAGTGTTCTTGATAGTCACCGGACGCAAACCGATATCCTTACGAACAGCCTCCCAGTCGCCTTCGTTCAAACATTTTGCCAGATAAATCTTGCGGATCATTGCTGGCAAAACATGCGAGTTCTCCAGGTGAAAGTTATCATTAGGACCATAGAGATTTGTTGGCATCACAGCTATATAGTTGGTGCCATACTGCAGGTTGAACGACTCGCACATCTTCAAACCGGCAATCTTTGCTATTGCGTATGGTTCATTGGTATACTCCAATGGTGATGTAAGCAAGCAATCCTCTGGCATTGGCTGTGGAGCCTCGCAAGGGTAGATACATGTAGAACCGAGGAAAAGCAACTTCTTCACTCCGTGCTTCCATGCCTCACCAATCACATTCTGCTGAATCTGCAGGTTCTCGTAGATGAAGTCTGCACGATACTGCAGGTTTGCCATGATACCACCCACATGAGCGGCAGCCAATACGACAGCATCCGGCTTTTCTTCATCGAAGAATTTCTTAACAGCCAGAGGATCGAGCAGGTCGAGTTCATGGTGAGTCTTACCTACCAGATTCTCATATCCACGAGCCTTGAGGTTGTTCCATATTGCCGATCCCACCAATCCGCGATGACCAGCAATGTATATCTTTGACCTTTTATCCAATTCCATATTCCTTACTTCACCAATCCCTTCTCCAGATACTCTGCCAGGTTAGTGCGCATAACGCCTGCCACATGGTCGGCAGCAACCTTCTGCATATCGTGGCGCACCATGATTTCTACCAACTGCTCGAATGATGTTGTCTGTGGGTTCCAGCCCAATTCACGCTTTGCCTTTGAAGGATCACCCCAGAGATTTACCACATCGGTAGGACGATAGAAATCCTCGCTGACTGCCACAACAACCTTGCCGTTAGCAACATTGATACCCTTCTCGTTTACACCTTCGCCTTCCCAGCGGAGCTCGATACCGGCATGCTTGAATGCAAGAGTAGCAAACTCACGAACGGTATGCTGAACACCTGTTGCGATTACGAAATCCTCTGGTTTGTCGTGCTGCAGGATAAGCCACATACACTCAACATAGTCCTTTGCATAACCCCAGTCACGAAGCGAGTCGAGGTTGCCGAGATACAGACAATCCTGCTTGCCCT
>JAUNIK010000102.1 GCA_030523505.1 Prevotellaceae bacterium
TGGTGTCATCAACGGTCCAAACATCCCTGTTCAGGCAGGCAACTGGATTGTTTGCTTCAACGATGTAACAGGTGCTTATACCTTCATTGCAAAATAAAAACAGTACAGTTCCCTGCAGTTCCGCTGCAGGGAGCTATAAAAAGTAAATGACTATGAAGAAAATTATCAATATCCTCGCTTCTGTAGTGCTCCTCTTCGGTGCTTCTACAGCTGCTCAGGCTCAGGAGGTTGACTATGAGGCTGGTCACAACTTCATCACCGTTCAGGGTGGTGCACAGGCTACTCTCACTCACTACAACATCACTGACCTCATCACACCACAGTTTGCCCTCTCTTTCGGACGCTACTTCAACGATAAGTTCGGTACTCGTCTTCACTTCCAGGGCTACCAGGTGAACGGTGGTTTCAAGGCTGACCGTTACGAAGGTCTTGCTGCCGACCAGAAGTATGGCTTCAAGGCTATCACTGGCGACATGGATTTCCTCGTAAACATGACAAATGTTCTCTGTCCAAACCGCACCAGCCACCTCGTTGACTGGGTACTCCTCGCAGGTTGGGGTGTCAACGTTGCTTGGGATAAGGACGAGTTCAATGCCATCACCGACAAGGCTGCTTGGCAGTATTACTATGGTCCTATGGCTCAGGACGATCGTTTCTCTACTTTCAACGGTCGTGTTGGTACACAGGTGAACTTCAACGTAGCAAAGAACTTCGCTATCGGCGTAGAACTCGATGCTAACTACAAGAACGATCAGTTCAACTTCAAGTTCAACGGCCAGAACGACTGGCAGGTTGCTGCTTTCGTAGGTCTTACCTATAAGTTCGGCGTAAAGACAAAGAAGGTTGCTGAGCCAGAGCCAGAACCAGCTCCTGCACCAGCACCAGCTCCTGTTGTTAAGCCAGAGCCAAAGCCAGAACCAGCACCTGTTGTAAAGAAGGACGAACCATTGAAGGAGACATTCTTCTATCAGATTCGTATGTCTGACGTCAACGATGATGCAAAACTCGCTAAGATCGTTAAGTGGTGCAACGAGTATCCTAACAAGACCATCGTTGTTTCTGGTTATGCTGACAAGGGTACAGGTAACCCTCGTATCAACAAGAAGTATGCTGAGCAGCGTGCATTCAAAGTAGCCGATGCTATCAAGGCAAAGGGTGTTTCTGCTGACCGCATCATGGTTGAGTCTTACGGTGACACCGTTCAGCCATTCGCTGAGAACGACCAGAACCGCTGTACAATCGTTGTGGGCGAGTAATCGTCTGAAATGATATTATAAAAACAAAGCACCCGGCCTTTTGTGGTCGGGTGCTTTTGTTTGTTGTCTATTCAACGATTATTTCATTCACTGGAATTGCTCCATGGCGCACGTCAATGAATGGCTTACCATCTTTGATGCCTACAGTGCCGAATCCTGTTGCAGTAGCGATGAAAGAACGGAAATCACCTTTGATACGCGGACTGAGATAGAGGTCCTGGGTGATGGCGTCATACCGAGCACCTGTCATGGCCTGAAGCAGTGAGTAGCTCGATAGAGCACGCGAATACCAATGACCGCATTCGTATTCATCAAAAGGATTGCGCACTTGTCCGTCATAGCGATCTAAACAGGTGCGGATGATATCAAGACCTTTTTCAACCTCTCCCTCGAATATGAGGTTTGCTGCCACCTGATATTCTATGCCTGTCCAAACCTCGTCACTGTAGACAAACGGCAGACTCTGCTTTCCTCCGTGAGGCCATGTGCATAGCAAGAGTCCTCCCTCGTGACCGAAGGCATATCCTGAGCGCTGTGGGTTGGCATGTGAGAAAAGATCACGCTTGAGGTTGTACCTATAAACCGAACGTAGATGTTCTGTCACCTTCTCACTGTCTATAGGATCGGGCAGACCGGCACATAATGCCATCCAACTGCCTATGATTCCGTCGGAGAGACATCCTGTGGAATACTGATACTTCGGACCTTCCTTCTTGTATAAGGCTATGGCTTCAGGAGAATAGAGCATATCGTTGATGCCGATGGTGCGTGTGGCAGGGTCTGTGGCGTTGAGTCCTTCCGTGCGTACCTCTTGATAGAAATACTCTCCGTTCCATAGTTTCTGCTCCATATACTTGCGGCTCTTCGCATAGAGCTGTTCGTAGCGCTCACAGTCTTCATTCAGTCCTTTGCTTATCTCGACGAATGCTTTCAGTGCTGCAGCATAGATGCTCGTACACATTCCGTCGGCTCCCCAGAACTCGCTTTCGTATGTGGTGATGTGTGGCTCTTCCATAGCACCGACCTCACGTGGATCCCAAGTGCGGATACAGTATTCAAGGCTTTCCTTAATCTGGGGATAGAGGTTGCGCAACCACTCTGTGTCACCACTGATACGCCAGTCGCGATAGCATTTTATTATACCTCCTAACTGTCCGTCTGTGGCTGCTACATGGTCATGGTGTTGTGGTCGGATAGGAAGTGCCGCACGATACATCTGGTGCCCGTTGGTGTCTTGGTTTACATTGAATTCTGTCTCACGCAATGTGCGTTCCATTCGTGGAAAGAGATGTGGCAATGCCTGTGCATAGTTCCACACATGGGTGCACGAACCATGACAGCTACCATTATCGTCATTGCTTCCTTCGAAAGCCCAGAAACGGCCATCGTGTTGGCGAAGTATGGTAGGCGATTTAAGAATGCTTAGATTGTCGGCGACAGCTCTTATCACTTCTGTAGGGAGTGTTGAATCAAAGAAAGCGTCGGTGAAACAGCGTGTCTTTGTCTTGAGTTCGTCATAGTTCCCACTCCAGTAGTTGCTCACTTCGTCGATGGATGCAAAACGGGTGGCATACCAAGGTTTGTAGTATTGCGGATTGTCCGTGTAGAGCTGCTTGTCATAACGATTGCCGTAGTCGGATGGTTCAGTAGCATCATTTCCGCATCTCAGGTTGGACATAGGGCAATACCAGCTAACGAGAACCTTCACACTGTGGCTCTCACCCGGAGCGAGTTTCATTGGTACGAATAATGATCCACCGGAGGTCTGCTCTGTTGGTTCCACAGGAGTCGTATCGCCATTTGCCACTTTGTTCCAAGCCATGGTCAGTGGGTCCCACCAACCGCCACGAAACCACGAACAGTCGGCTGTGACATCCTTCTCGAATGGTACTGTTATTGCGAATGTTCCTTCATCGTGTGGGTATTCCTTTGAGGCAATGCATTTCAATGCGAAGCCTTTATCGAGTTTCAGCGTTTCGCATTCAGGAGGATTGCTGAAACCGAGGAAATTGCGTGAGTTGAAAGAGAATACAGCCTCTACTGTGTTTGCCGAGGTGTTTGTGAAAGTGTACTCAAGGCCACCTGCAGGCAGTCCGGAGTTGTCCTCATCGCCAGGTATGAAAGGACTCCATCCGGTAATCTCAGCATCGAGGGGCATGGAATTGTCTTTCAGTCGTACAGTGGCAAATGGGAAACGCGCTTCAAACGATTCCACTTCTTCATAACGAGGCAGTCCATAAGTGTGGCCACATCCGCCGGCACCACTTCCTTGCTGTCCGAACTTCTTGCGGTCAGGCACAGGACCTTCTACCACCTTGGTGCCGTTTTCAAGTCCGTTCACATGAATAGCGGCAAAGATTGCTGGTTCGTTGAATACATCGGGATGGTTGCGTATCGACATGTGAGATATGGCTCCAGTACCTTCCATACAGAACATTCCTGCTCCCATGCCACCAATTGGAAAGGCAATGTAGTTGAGATGGTCAGAATCATACACCGAGTCGTACTTGTTGTCGGTTGTCTGTTGATTGCAACTGACTGTCAACATCGCCGTTGCAATGGCAATAATACTGATTTTCTTCATTTGTTCTATTGTTCAGGTTTTTAATATGATGCAAAGATACAAAATTTTCCGGATGCTCATCTGGCAGTGCTTCTCATCTGGTAAGTATTGTATCATTTTACAGACCTTTTTTACGATTTTCCATACTTTCGTCTTCGTCATCGTTTCCCATTCGTGGGACTTTTTAACCTAAAATTAAGCTAATAATCTTGTGAAAACCTTAATCTTTGCCGGTCATCCATTGCTTTATGTATTTCCGTAGCTACCTTTGCAGGCAAAATCGCAAGATTATGAAACATTCCGTTCTTTATTCCTTTGTCATCGTCATCGTTATCGTCTTCGTTCTCTATCCACAGAAGGGTAGGGCGCAGTTCCAGGTTGTAGATGCCGAGGATGGTAAACCTCTCGCCTGTGCTTATCTGTTCGATGCTCATGGTGGCATGCTCGGCATGACCGATATGGAGGGAAATGCCAAACGCTATAAAGGAAAGGTCACTGTCTCTACTATGTCGTATGAGTCGCAGACCGTCGATGCTGATAGCTTCACAGGTGTAGTGCGTCTCAAACCGTCAGCCTATTCAGTCAATGAGGTCAGCGTTGAGGGCAATGACTATATCAAAATCAGTGTGGCTTTCCGCGATGTCTTCCGCAACGATAGTGATCTCGTGCTTTTCCGTGAGGGTATTGCCGACTATTATCTCAACACACGTAGCAATAAGATGCAACGTCGTATCAGGGCCTGCCGACAGTTTGAACATCCTGATTTGAGAAAGTTGATAGGTAGTTATCCCGCTCTTTATGATGCTCGCACCCTCGACCTGCGACATATTGTATATGTGGAGCGTGGCGATGTTGTGTCGCAGAGTGGTGACACTACTGTCTTTAATGCCAACTACCATGGTCAGAAATCCAATGATGCCCTAATCCAAATCAACGACTCTGCGCGCCATCTGTATCGCAGTGTCATTGACGAAATGAAACTCAATCCTATTGCCTACAATCAGGCATTCGACAAACTGTTCAAGATGTCCTACCGTCAGAATATCATCGACTGGTCTATGGCCGATCCTTCACGTGCTTTCTCCTCACTCATCGGTTGTCGTGCCTATCGTGAGATTGTCCATGGCAAGAAGCATCCTGTCACAGAACGTACCATGCTGGAGGTGGCAACCATCGGTATAACCGCTTTGACTAAGGAGGAGGCGAAGGAAGAGATGAAGGAAAAGAAAGGCGATATCCCTCATGATTTCGACATGCCGCATCAGATGCCCGCAGCACCTTTTGATGTCGCCGCCGAAACAGCCTCTCTTATCGAGCGCGACTTCTGGACAATGTAACCGCTCATCGGTCCCTTTCACCCGTTCGGGGGCTGGGGGCTGTTAATTATCATTAATACCACCCGATTTTAGGGAAATTCCCGTTAAATTAGGGGAAATCCCTTTGTTTATTTCTTATTCTTATAATATCTTTGCATCGTGAATCATTCCGGAAAGCCCGGAACAACAGAAAATAATTTAGATAAAAAACATATAAAGACGAAGATTATGAAAAAGATTTTTGTTATATCAGTCATTGCCACAGTGCTCATGAGCAGCTGTGCAAGCAAGAAAGCCCTTCAGGACTGTCAGCTCAGCAATCAGGATTTGCAGCTCGCTAACCGTGAACTCAACGAAACCTACGCTTCGGCTCGTGAGCAGATAGCATCACTCACAGCTCAGCTTAATGCCAGCAAGGACAATGCTGCTTCACTTGAGAAGGCTCTCAATGCAGTCAATGCCGACAAGGCTCGCCTCCAGGCATCTCTCGACCAGTCGCTCAACAATGCCAACAGCAACAATGTGAACATCTCGAAGCTTGTTGACCAGATCAACGAGTCAAACCAGTACATCCGTCATCTCGTAGAGGTGAAGTCGAAGAGCGACTCGCTCAATATGGTTCTCACCAACAACCTCACTCGTTCGCTCTCAAAGGAGGAACTCAAGGAAGTTGATGTTCAGGTGCTCAAGGGCGTTGTCTATATCTCACTTGCCGACAACATGCTCTATGAGAGCGGTTCTTACAAGATCAACTCTCGTGCATCAGAGACTCTCTCGAAGATTGCAAAGATCATCAAGGACTATAAGGACTATGAGGTTCTCATCGAGGGTAACACCGACAATGTGCCAATCTCTCAGACCAATATCCGCAACAACTGGGACCTCTCTTGTCTCCGTGCATCGAGCGTAGTACAGGAACTCCAGACAAAGTATGGTGTTGATCCAAAGCGCCTCACAGCAGGTGGTCGTGGCGAGTACAACCCAATCGCTGACAACAACACAGCAGTGGGTAAGCAGCGCAACCGTCGCACACAGATCATCATCACTCCAAAGCTCGACCAGTTCATGGACCTCATCGACCAGGCTCCAGAAGAATAAATCCATAAGCCCCCTCCCGGCATCACACCGAGAGGGGGCTTAGTCATAGTAGTCATCGTTATCTTATATCTTTAAATACTCCCCCTTCGGGGGGGCGGGGGCTTTCATTATTCATGCTCAAAGGCGATTCCAAATTCATCCTTATGCTTGCCTGTCTCATGATAGGCGGCATGATACTCTTCTTCATTGTTGACAGAGGAGTGAGGGATGCAACTCCGGAAATCGCCATTGCTGATACCACCATTGCCCATTCTCAGGATTCCCTTGCCGACGAATCACCCACCATCGCCAGGGACCTCCGTCCGTTCGACCCAAACACTGCCGACAGCAACACGCTCCTGTCGCTTGGTCTGCCTTCATGGATGGTGAAGGGAATGCTCAAATACAGGGCCAAGGGCGGTGTGTACTCCTCACCAGAAGATTTCGCCCGTGTGCCAGGACTGACGGTAAAACAATATAAGGAACTTCTGCCTTATATCGTCATCGGTGATGACTACAAACCAGCCAGCACACTTGTTGGGGAGCGTCGAGGATACAATGGTCGGCAGTCATCGGAATCTTCCATCCCGTCAGATGAGAGTCATGCCGTAAACTATCCTCGTCAGGAGAAGATGCAACCAACGGAACATCTGTCTGTAAACACTGCTGATACCAACGCCTTGAAGCGAGTTCCGGGTATAGGCAGTTATTTTGCAAGGAAGATTGTTGAGAAAAGGGAGAAACTTGGCGGTTTTGTGTCCCTCGACCAGTTGCTCGAGATAAAGAACTTCCCTGAGTCAGCCTTGTCTTATTTCATTATTCCCGAAGGAGGCGTGAAGAAGATCAATGTCAACACTGCCAGTTTCAAAACTCTGAGTGCCCATCCTTTGATAGGCTATCAGCGCACCAAGACCATCATCGACTATCGTCGTCTCAAAGGGCGTATCACCTCAATGTCCCATTTGGTAGCATTGCTCCATTACACTCCCGAAGAAGCCCAACTCCTGTCGGAGTATATTGAGTTCTAATAATCAAACAGGCTGAGCACCACCACCGATGCCCAGCCTGTTTTGCTTTATTTCCCGCTTTGTTTGAATGCGAAGGTATAGAAAATGTCGCCGGCGGTGACGGTGATGTCTGCCTTGCGTTCAGTGCCGTCGTTAGGCTGGAACACCACTTCGAGGACTGCATCCTTCTTTGCCGTAACCTCAATCCAGTTGTAGGCAAAGTGATGCCAGTCGCGCTCAAAGTTAGGGTTATTGGCATTCTCTTCATACACCTCGCACAAATGCCACACCTGTCCATCATATTCAAACCGGCCGTCACCAATCCAGAATCCGTTGTAGTTCTTGCAGTGGAAGGTATATGTGCCACCCTCTGCTGGTACGAGATAGAAGCTGGAGTTATTCTCCTTCACTACCTGATAATCCGTTTTATCCCATTTCATAGGTGGCCAATCCCCATCCATAGGAGTGTTATCACAACTGCAAATTGCCAGTACAGCCAATAGCGCAAATAATAAGCGTCTCATAGTTTTCATAATCCTGAGTTATTTATTTGTTCATTATATACTTTCTATATATATAAATCCAAAAACAGTCAAAATACTGCACCGGCATAGCAACTTTTTTTGTTTTTTTTCTTCAAGACATTTAAAAGGCCTCCCCATTACGGGGGAGGTGCCCCTTTATGGGGCGGAGAGGGTCTGTGGGTCCGCTGGTGAGGGTCTTTACTCCTCCGGTGCCCTATCGTAAATGCTCTGCAGAGTATATGTAGAGTCGTTATTGCAGAAGGCGCCCACCATGAGTTTCACAATCTCTTCACCGTTGGCGATCCACTCGCCATTACCGTGGTTGATGAGTCCGAAAGCATCATCGCCAGCAAGGTCGTAGCCGTTGTCCCAGAAGAAAGCACCCATCTTATGATCGCGGAATGCCTTGCACACATACTCGAGATAGTACTTGCGGAAAGCCTCTGCATGCTCGGTAGTGCGATGAACACAGCCGAACTCGCCGAAATATACCGGAATGCCGTTCTTCACATATTTCTCATAGAGGCGGTCGAGCATACCAGTGTATGTGCTCTCGTCAGTGCCAGGCACGATGTCCTTACCGGTGTGTCCCCATTCACTGTGCTTTCCCGAACCGGCATAGTCCCATGGGTCGTAGCTGTGAACAGCAATGAGAATGCGGTTTGGTGTCTTATCCTCAGGAATGACGAGGTTGTTGATGGTCAGG
>JAUNIK010000103.1 GCA_030523505.1 Prevotellaceae bacterium
AAAGTGAAAAGTGTAAAGTGAGGGTCCCACACCTCTTTCCACATATTACTTCCACTAAGGTTTAAATTTTGGATGTGGGCTCACTGCCCACTGTTAATGTGCCGTATCACTGAGCGGGGGATTAGCCCTCGAACTCAGCATTGAGAATGTCAAGGAGGCGGTCAACAGTCTCCTCTTCAAGGTCTGCCTTCTCGATAAGGATCTGGCGTGGAGCATCAAGCACCTGGCGTGCTGTATCGTAACCGATAGCCTTGATAGCATCGATAACCCACTGGTCAACCTCATCAGCAAACTCATCAAGGTAGATATCATCATCGAACTCGTTATCAGGAATCTCGCGGAATACATCGATGGTGTATTCTGTGAGCATAGAAGCAAGTTTGATGTTCAAACCACCACGGCCGATAGCGAGGCTTACCTCGTCTGGCTTGAGGAATACCTCTGCCTTCTTCTCATCCTCAATGATGTTGATGCTGCTCACGTGTGCTGGAGCAAGTGCACGCTGGATGAAGAGCTTGGTGTTACTTGTATAGTTGATAACATCGATGTTCTCGTTGCAGAGCTCACGAACAATACCGTGAACACGGCTACCCTTCACACCGACACAAGCACCTACTGGGTCGATACGATCGTCGTAGCTCTCAACAGCGATCTTTGCACGCTCACCTGGCATACGAGCGATCTTCTTGATAGAGATGAGACCGTCATTGATCTCTGGAACCTCTGCTTCAAGGAGGTGCTCCAAGAAGAGTGGACTTGTACGAGAGAGGATGATCTTTGGATTCTTGTTGTCGTTGTCAACACGGAGGATGATGGCACGAACAGTCTCACCCTTACGATATACATCGTGAGGAATCTGCTCAGACTTTGGAAGGATGAGCTCATTGTTCTCATCGTCAACGAGGAGCACCTCGCGCTTCCATACCTGATAAACCTCACCACTGACAATCTCGCCGACACGGTCCTTGTACTTATTGTACAGTGAGTCGTGCTCCAATTCGAGAATCTTCGAAGCAAGTGTCTGACGGAGGTTAAGGATTGCACGGCGACCGAACTTGGCGAAGTCCACGCGCTCTGACACATCCTCACCAACTTCGATATCATCAACGATCTTCTGAGCCTCAGAGAGTTCAACCTCCTTGTTCTCGTCCTCTACATCACCGTCAGCAACAACCACACGGTTACGGTAGATCTCGAAGTCACCCTTGTCAGGGTTCACAATCACATCGATATTTTCATCGCTTCCATAAATGTTTGCAAGTACTCGGCGGAAGCTTTCCTCGAGTACACTTACCAATGTTGTACGATCGATATTCTTACCGTCCTTAAACTCCTTGAAGGTTTCGATCATACTTGGCTTTTCTTCCACAATCTTTGCCATTTTATATTTTATTGTTATTATTATTCTACTTGAAACTGATGAGATACTTGCAATACTTCACCTTGTCCATCTGGTATGTGTGATCCACATCCATCTTCACTGGGCGCTTCTTGCCTTCTACCTGTACCTTCTCGTTGACTGTCACTACGAAATCGTTGCCATCAACACTCTTCAATAATCCTTTCACCTTCTTGCCGTCAGCATCAAGCACCTCTACCTCCTGTCCAACGAAATTCTGGTACTGCTGTGGCACCTTGAATGGCTGTCCGAGGCCGGCCGAGCCTACTTCAAGTTCATAATCCTCCACCTCGCGGTCGATGTTATCCTCGATGAAGCGGCTCAATTCCGCACAGTCTTCAATCCAAACACCGTCTGCATGGTCAATCTCTACAACGACACAGTTGTCGCTACTTACTTCAACATCTACCAAGAAGTACTCTTTGTCCTCGAGCCACTTCTCTACAATTTCTTTAACTACTTTCTTATCTATCATAATTTGTAATAATACAAGAATGAGAAGCCTCTTGCGAGACCTCTCATTCCTCTGAACGGGTGCAAAGGTAGTAAATTTTATTTAATTATACAACTTTTTTGCGCATTATTTAATAATGTACCCGCGAAATACCCCACGTTTTAATTAAAATAATACAAGAACGAAGCAATTCCTTCCAATGCAGGCTTGCGCTGTCCTTCTATTTCAATTTTGAACGCAATCTCAGTCTTTGCAATACCACGCAGGTTCTGGATGCTATGGAGTGTTGTCACAAGGCGAACCTTACTGCCCGTGATTACCGGCTGACCGAACTTCATCTTATCCATGCCGTAGTTCACGAGCATCTTGATGTTGTTCACCTCGATAATCTGATCCCAAAGATATGGGATAAGCGAGAGGGTTAAATAACCGTGGGCGATAGTGCTATGGAACTGACTTTCTTCCTTAGCACGCTCCACATCTACATGAATCCACTGATGGTCGAGTGTTGCATCAGCAAAAAGGTTGATACGATCCTGGTCTACTTCGAGCCAGTCAGAAACTCCGAGTTGCTCACCGAGATGTGCAGCGAACTCGTCATAAGAATTGATTACAAGTTTTGACACAATAAGTATATTTACAATTTGACAATTTCTTCTTAATAATTTCCTATCGACAGTCCCGGCCACTCATCAGTTCTGAACGGCACGGCTGGCAGATCATCACCATTATAGAGGTTGCAGTATGGGTTGTTAGCCCATCCATAGCGTACAGCCACAGGGAAATCAACCTCATCGCTTTCTACGATCACGCTCTTCATGCCGCGTCCTTCATCTGCGATGGTAGCTTTTGCCCAGTGGAACTTTCTGTCTGGTCCGGCTATCACGAAACCTCTCAGTTCGCTGTCGCCACGACCCACCTTCAATCCTCTTGCATGGGCGAAGAACAGGCGTATAGCGTGACCTTCCTGACGGTAGCCCATATACTGCGGACCGCTGTATTCCACCTTCTCACCGTAGGTCCTTGCACGGGCGATGAGTCCGAGGCGCTTACCCACAGTCTGCTTGTCTTTTGGATGGATATCATCAGCCTCACCTACATCAATAGTAGTTACCAAACCTGCACCTTTGACTGTCTGTGCCACCTTCATCTGCGCCTCGCGCAACTCAGCCCATGTCGATTCCTCTGCAGGGTCGGTCTGGGCTGTCATGTGGTTTGCCAACTGGACAATATAGAATGGGAAGTCTGAACCGAACGACTTATGCCAGTCGTTGATGAGCAACGGCAACAGTTCACGATACTGATATGCCCTACCTACACTCGACTCGCCCTGATACCACAAGGCTCCCTTGATAGCAAACGGTGCAAGAGGGGCTATCATTCCGTTGTAGAGGGCTGATGCTACATTGGTGTCAATATTCAAGTTGGTAGGATAGAACGGTAAATCTTTCTCATCGATAGTAGCAAGAAACTTCCAAGTACCGGTGATGAGCACCTTTTCCTCACCACACTGCACACAGGCGTCGTTGCTATAAAAACCACCCAAGCCACCAGTGTCGTGCACACGGATGGCGATCTCTGCCTTACCTGCCTTTACTAGTTCTGCAGGGATGGTGTATTCTCTGTTGAATGCCACACCGAGATGTGATCCCACGAGCGAACCATTGAAATACGCCATATCATCATCATCGACAGCACCAAGGCACAACTTGCACTCTTTGCCTGCCCATGATGCAGGGATATCTATCGTACGGCGATACCACACAATACCGTCATAGGCTCCGTAGTGCTCCTTCAACTGATCCTCAAACAAGCCCGGGAATTTTATGTCGCACCACTTGCTATCATCGGCAAAGTCGTGGGTATAGACAATCTTTCCCTGCTTGGAATTACCGTCCATAGCTTCCACCTCGTCGTTCCATTCCTGGAGGTCCTTCTTGTATCGATTCTCACGCTCCAACGAGTCGGTTGGCATTCCTGCCACCTTCTCAATTGCCTTGTCGAAATAAGGCATCGTTTTCAGCGAAGCCTGACTGATCCATGGTTCGGCGAATGTCGAACCTAAGCACGACTGAATGATACCGATTGGTACATTTATATGATCTGCCAACTCACGACCAAAGAGATAGCCCAACGCCGAGAAATCTGCCACGGTGTTGCGTGATGCCACCTCCCACGAGTTGTTCTTTGCGTGAACAGTTTTTGAAGGGGTAGCGGCTGTGGTTGTCTCCACATGCAGCAGTCGGATGTTCTTATAACGATCGGCATCATTGATTTCTGCCTGAGCATTCTTTATGCTGAACATCTGCATCTGGGCGTTCGACTGTCCTCCTACGAGCCATACCTCACCGAGCATCACATTCTCCAGCACGGTCTTTTTCTTGCCTTCTACGAATGTCAGTGTGTAAGGACCACCGGCAGCCAGAGTCTCTATATCGAAACGGAACTCGCCCTGAGTATCCGCAACGGTCTGATATTGTTTGTTGTCCCAAGAAGTAGTGAGCATCACCTTCTTTCCAGGCTTTGCCTCACCCCAAACAGGCACAGTTGATTTCTGCTGCAACACCATATTGCTTGAGAACAACGGTTGCAACTTCACTTGTGCCTGTACATTATTAATTACGCCCATAATAAGGGCTGCCAACAAGAAATATTTCTTCATCATGTTCTTTGTTTTTGGTTTACCATCTGCAAAGATAACACTTTGTTGGCAATCACGCAAACTATTACCCGAAAATCTTAATTATTGTAAGTGAAAGCAATTAGGCACAATAGTTTTTATCCACGAATTTTATTTTTCTAGATTTTCTTAAAGATTTTCGTTTGGATGTCGAGCCCGAAGGGCGATCCCCATCAAATCGTTTTCAAGAAGCAGCGAATTGCTGCGCATTTTTAATAAAGATTTTCGTTTAGGATTATCGTTGTAACTACTCAGCCCCTCCGTAAAGATATTTATTTTTTAACGCGAATAACCGTAAATTAAACGCGAATTTTCGTGAATTTTTAATTTTAAAGACAGTTATTTACGATAATTTACGGCTCATTCTCGATAATTTACGTTTGCCGTAGGCGCAAAAAGATAGGTACTGAGTAGTTACTTATCGTTAGGATAAAAATCTTCGCTCGGCTCTGCCGCTTCGCTCGTTAGGGCAGAAGAAATTCGCGGTAAAAATATTTATGCCTAATTGTAAATCATCACCTAAATATTACAGGCTCTCCAAATACCAACATTTGAGTATTGCACAGGCAAAAAATTATGTGTACCTTTGCATGGCGGATTATACACCGTCATGTATTCATTATAATTATATTAGAGATGAGAAGAAATATACTCCTTTCCATATTCCTCTGCTTCGGCATGACATTGATGGCACAGAATGCCGAAAACAAGAAATGGCAGCCGGAACTGGGACTGGAACTTATTACCGAACAGCAGGTGACTCACGAGAAGGAGTATAACTTCGCCAATCTCCTGCGACTGGATGCGAGTCTGCCGATAAACAGCAAGGCAGCTTTCGGCATTGCAACGATAAGCACTTTCAGAACGCGCAACGAGGGAGTAGGCAACGACCTTCAAACTTTCTCTAACCTCGATGCTGAAAACAATGCTCTGGCTCTTGCGCTATGCGGAATAAACTGGGATATCAACGATCATCACACCATTTTCGTGGGTGTGCACAATATGAACGAGGACTATTTCGCGAGTCCTGTCACTTCACTCTTCGCCAACAGTTCGTGCGGTATCTTCCCTACCCTCAGCGCCAACTACGATATTGCCAACTACCCATACGCTTCTATGGGAGTGCATTATAGATATACAAGCGATAGCGATGGCGATGGCGATAGCGATGGCTCAGCCAAGAACTCTTCACTCTTAACTCTTAACTTTTCACTTTACAACGGTCAGGGATACAGGAACTTCGCCGGGCGCAGGAATGTGTTTCGTGTTTGTCCGAAAGATGATGGACTGTTCGCATTGACACAGATTGACTACAAGTACAAGGGCAGCGACTATTTCCTCGGTATATGTGGGCATAAAACGTGGAGGCCCCTCCCCGACTCTCCCCGTAATGGGAGGGAGAAGGATATGGCTACCACCATCTGGACCTACGCTGAGCAGCGCATCACCCGCAACCTCTCGCTGATGGCAGCTTATTCGCATGCTTTTACTTCATCGGCAGTCTGCACCGACTTTGCGGGTATTGGTGGAAAATACTCATTAGGAAAAAGCGACCTTGGTGTTTTCTCAGACTATGCAAGATATAACGACGCCAGCGAGTGGGCTACCGAGATAACGTGCAAAGCCGAGCTAAACTCTCATTTCTATATCCAACCGTCAGCGCATTTCATCGTTACCCGTCTCACTGATGCCGAACCAGAGAGCAACTTCCACTTTGCCGCTACACTTCGTGTCGGGCTGACGCTGTAAAAAGACCCCTCCCCAACCCTCCCCGTTATGGGAGGGAGTTATGAGGATACTCTTTCTGACAGTGCGCCTCCGGATGGTCTCCCCTCTCCTTGTGGGAGAGGGGCTGGGGGTGAGGCTTATATATTATTCCTCTTCGCAAACAGCATGCGCGACTGTTGCAGCATTTCCACAAACACATTGGCACTGTGCTTTCTCACAGTGGTGCTGTTGAAATGGGCATATATCGGTATCGGCTTGCTCAGTTCATCGATAGGAATGCTGCAAAGCAATGGGTTGTTTTTTATGGTGTGCTCGGTAAGGATACTGATATAGTTTGACTCTTGCAGGATGTTCATGATAGCATTGACATCGTTTATGAGCGACACCACATTCAGCTCGCCTGTCTCGGCATGTATGAAACTCTCTATGGCATTCCTGTCGCGGAGCCCTTTCTCGGGAAGTATGAGTTTATGGGGCATGAAATCAGCAAAATGCAGATGCTCCTTTTTCGCCAGCGGATGACTCTTCCGCATGATTGCAGCTAAGCGGTATTCCATCAACGGGATGGAGGCGATGAACTCATGAGGACTTGTGGGCATCATCGAGAACATGATATCAATCTCATGGTTTCTCAGCATCGTCAGCAGGTCCGATAAACTCTGGTAGTACGCATTGATTTTCACTTTCGGATACCGCGACATGAAGGCGAGCATCGTTTCCCGTATATACGGTTCAAGACTAAAGGTGAGTCCGATATTCAGCGTTCCGCACAACAATCCCTTCAAATCAGAAATACGATCGTGGCAAGCCTCCACTCCACGCAGCACATTCTTTGCCAAAGGTAGCAGTTCCTTCCCGCTCTCGGTTAGTACCGCACTATGCGCATGCCTCACAAACAGTTGGGTATCAAGTTCTTCTTCAAGGAGTTTTATCTGTTGCGACACTGCACTCTGAGTGACAAACAACAGACGCGAGGTTTCAGAGAACCGGCCCGTCTCTGCTATTCCTACGAAATATTGCAACTGTCTTATATCCATAGCCAAATAGTGTTATGTCTGCAAAATTAACACATTATTTTGCATTCCCGCAATCACGAATATTAATAAATATTAATATGTGCTATTAGGATAAATAATACTGCAAAAGCGATGGCGTTATGAAAAAATAGAATTATCTTTGCAACATGATTCAGCAAATAATATCCATCGTTCGCGAGGCATCGAAACTCATGATCCTCGACTCCTTCGAAATATCGCAGAAGGAAGGCTTCGCAAATATCGTTACATCCTCGGATGTGGCAGTGCAGGATTATCTCAAAGTCCACTTGGCAGAACTCCTGCCAGGATCAGGATTCCTATGCGAGGAGGAAGACAAGCACGACCTCGACCATGAATACACATGGATTATCGATCCTATCGACGGTACTGCCAACTATTCCCGTGGTATTCGTGAGTGCGCCATATGCGTTGGTCTCAAGCACAACCAGCAAATGGAGAAAGCCGTTGTCTATCTGCCACGCACCGAAGAGCTCTTCCATGCAGAACGTGGCAATGGAGCTTATCTCAATGGTCGCCCTATACATGTCAGCAATCGTCCTTTCGCCAACTCCATCATGTGTACAGCGCTTGCCGTCTATCACAAGGAATACGCACAGATCTGTTCCGACATCATTGTTGAGACCTTCCTGCAGTGCAACGACATCCGTCGTTTCGGAGCCGCCGCACCGGAACTTTGTTATCTTGCCATGGGGCGCTGCGAACTCTATTTCGAGTACCTCCTTTCACCATGGGACTTTGCCGCAGCATCGCTCATCCTCGAAGAAGCCGGCGGTGTCCTGTCCGACCTTTCCGGTAATCCCCTCGACCCAACCGCCGCCACCGGAGTCCTCGCCGCCAACACCCAAGAGAACCTCCACCGCCTCATCGGCATTGTGAAAGAAAAGACAATAGCATTAGCACAATAGCACATTTGCGCAATAAGCCTGTTTGGAGCAAGTTTACTATATAAAAACTAGTATATATATTATAATAGTATTAGTATATATATAGTCATCATAGTCTATTTGCCCTTATTGCGTTAATGCGTTAATGTGCGTAATGCGAGTAATGCGTGTTTTACTTTTGCACATTTAGCACATTTGCACATTT
>JAUNIK010000104.1 GCA_030523505.1 Prevotellaceae bacterium
TTCGTCTCTTCCAAGGATAAACGGTTCGTTGCCTGAACATCTCAATGCAGCATTGATACCAGCCATCAAACCTTGACCACCGGCTTCCTCATAGCCAGTAGTGCCATTTACCTGTCCTGCAAGATACAATCCTTTGATAATCTTCGACTCCAAAGTATGTTGTAATTGAGTCGGATCGAAATAGTCATACTCAATTGCATAACCTGGACGATATACCTTTACATCTCGTAATGCTGGTATTTTCTTCAATGCTTCTAATTGTATTTCCATTGGCATACTTGAAGAAAAACCATTAAGGTACATCTCGTTGGTGTTGTCTCCCTCTGGTTCGAGGAACAATGGGTGCTGTTCCTTATCAGCGAAAGTCACTAATTTTGTTTCAATAGAAGGGCAATAACGAGGACCGGTGCTCTGGATTTGTCCGTTGAAAAGCGGTGAATCTGCCAGTCCGCTACGCAGAATGTCGTGGCATTCCTTGGTGGTGTTAAAGGTCCAACAAGGTAACTGTGGCAATTGACGATGAGGGCCGAAATAACTGAACTGATGGAAATCTGTTTCTCCCGGTTGTATCTCTGTGTCTTCAAAATGCACCGAACGACGGTCGATTCTTACTGGAGTACCAGTCTTCATTCTATCAGAACGAATGCCATGGCGAGTCAAAGACTCGGTAAAACCACTGACGGCAGGTTCTGAACAACGACCTCCCGGAACCATTTTCCTGCCTATATGCATCAATCCGTTGAGGAAAGTTCCTGCAGTAACCACCACAGATTTTGCATGGAACTCAACTCCCCAGATTGTTCTAACTCCAACAACTTCACCATTCTCTACCAATAACTCTTCAGCCTGGTCCTGCCAGATATCGAGATTTTCGGTGGAATCGAGAGTTTCGCGCCATTTCCAGATGAATTTTCCACGATCGCATTGGGCACGGGGACTCCATACGGCTGGACCTTTGCCACGGTTTAGCATACGAAACTGAATAGCTGTAGCATCTGTGACGATACCCATCTGACCGCCCAAAGCGTCAATCTCGCGTACTATCTGTCCTTTTGCAATTCCACCGACAGCAGGGTTGCAACTCATTTGGCCGATCTTGTTCATATCCATTGTGACGAGACAAGTCTTTGCACCAATACGAGCTGATGCTGACGCAGCCTCTGCTCCAGCATGTCCACCACCAATGACAATTACATCATATTTGAAAACCATCTGTTATGTAATGTTTATCTATTTTCTGTCGCCGAAAAACCGTTTTTCGGTAAATTATCCACAAAAGTAATAATTGTTATTGACTTTTCAAAGGAAATGTGCAAAAAACTCCTCTTTGCCATAGTCGTATTTTTGTTGCCAAAGGGAAAAATGCAAAAATTACGACTTAAAATACGTAATTTATTTGGGTAGTTTAAATATTATTTGTAATTTTATCAGCAATTTTGAACCTAAACCTAACGTATATATGAAGTATCGCCCTATTTTATTAACTTTGTTAATAACTTTGTTTCTTTGCTCTTGTGGGCAGGAAAAAAAGAAATATGTTATTGGCGTATCTCAGTGCTCAGAAGACTCATGGCGCGAAAAGCTGCACGATGAGATGGATATGTCTACCTATTTCTATGAAGGAGTAGAACTGCGTTATGCCTGTGCTAACGATGATTACAAGCACCAAATGGCGCAGATTGACTCGCTTGTTGCATCAGGTATCGACTTGCTTATTGCTTCACCACAGCAGTTGAGTACCATTTCGCCAGCCATCGATCGTGCTTATGATAAGGGCATTCCAGTGATACTTTTCGATCGCAAGACTGATTCGGATAAATACACCACTTTCATGGGTGCCGATAATATACTTATTGGTGAGCTCCTTGCTCATTATATTATGGAGAGAATGCCGGCCAATGCAGTTATTATCGAGATTGAGGGTGAAAAGAATTCGTCACCGGCAATCGACCGTAAGGTTGGTTTCGAGCAAGTCATTGCAACTCGCCCAGATATCAAGGTCATTTCAATGGAAAACGATAACTGGACAGAGAAGTCGGGTATGGAGGCAATGGAACGAGTTCTTGCGGATTATAATGGACGCATTGATTGTGTTTATGGAGCCAACGACCGTATTGCGATGGGTGCAAAGAAAATTCTGCAGAAAAGAAATATTGAATGTTCAGGAATCCTCTTCGCCGGTGTTGATGCACTTCCAACAAAAGAGGGTGGTATGACTCTTGTTCGTGATGGAGCACTCAATGTTTCGGCGGTTTATCCTACTCATGGCGATGAACTGTTGCAACTCGCAATCGATATTCTTGACGGAAAGAAGTTCAGTCAGGAAACAATGATGAACACCTCGCTTGTGACAATTGAAAATGCCAAGGTATTGCTGATGCAGAATGAAGAGATTGTACGCCAGGGTAATAACCTGCGACAGTTGAACCGCCGTGTTGACCGTTTCATCAATCAGATAGACGCACAGCGTACACTTCTCTATCTGTTGCTCTTTGTCATAGTTGTAATTGCTGTTTGTATGCTTGTTGCCACAAGGGCTTACCACCAGAAAAACCGTCTCAGTGCTCGCCTTGCACAAGAGAAGGAAACTGTTGAGCGTCAGCGCGATGAACTTGAGGAACAGCGCGACAAACTCATTGAGGCAACCATTGCCAATAAAGAGAATCATGGGGTAAAGGAAACCGGTGAGGATGTACTTACAGGCGATGAAAGTCTCTACCGCGAAGAGAATGTATTCCTTCAGAACTTTAAGGACGCCCTTGAGCGCCATTTCACCGACAGCAACCTCAGCGTAGAGGATCTCGCCGACGAGATGAAGCTCTCGCGCGTGCAATTATATAGAAAGGTGAAGGCCCTCACAGGGTTGTCGCCAGCCGAGTATATCAAGCAATCCCGTCTGAAACGTGCAAGATTGTTGCTCAGCGACTCTTCGCTCAACATTTCGGAAATTGCCTACAAAGTGGGATTCTCTTCACCAGGATATTTCACCAAATGTTATAAGGACATGTATGGTGAAAATCCAACCCACGGTCGCCGATAAATACCAGAGGCAAATATATGAATTTCGCCTTCCGGGCAGTGTTTCTCTGTCTGGGAGGCGATTTCTATTTGGGGCTATTTGAAGCTCTCAAACGGCGAATATTTGCATGAGGCATTTATGACATATGTTGCATCATATTCCCGATTTTAGGTTAAGAATTCGGCTCGTAGAACTTGTGAAGTCGTCCAAGCAAGGTAGTTTCTTGTATGCGCAACATTCGTATTTTTCTTTGGATTCTGTGTGTTTGGCCTCATTTTGACAACTAAAAATGTTGCATGTTTGGCATTTTTGTTGCATTGCAACGAATTTACAAGTGTTTTATTTTGTTTTTATAAATATCTATCTTGATATAGATTAATTTTGCAATTGGAAATTTTTGTGCATGTATAAATTGCCAGCAATTGATAACAATAATCGTAAATAAAATAAAACTTAAACATTCTGTCTTATGAGAATCAAACAATTGGCATTTGCATTCATTGCCGCTTCTTTGTGCTCGGTCAGTGCCCTGGCGCAAGGACTCTCCATCGAGAAGTTGGCAGGCGATCATGTGAACATCAGAATTTCTGCCAATGAGCAGAGTAAGTACCTGCTCCTTCCAATCGAGGAGAAGGCTGCTGAGGCAAACATTCGCGTAATCCGTAACAACGAACTCGTTCGCACCATCAATGTGCGTTTGGCTTTGAGTCATATCGATTACTATGTTCCATACATCATCGACAAGCATGAGGGTATGGATCTCCTTCTTGAAGCACACATCCCTGTTGACCACAGTAACCGCGGTGGTGTAAGTTCAGAGATATGCCTTTCAAATATCACACTTTCTGATACTTTCGATGCAACCAATATTGAGAAATTCCGCCCAGATTTCCACCATACACCTGAGTATGCATGGATGAATGACCCTAACGGTATGTTCTATCTCAATGGCGAGTGGCACCTCTACTATCAGTATGGCCCTTATGGTTCTATGTGGAACAACATGACTTGGGGTCACTCTGTATCAAAGGACCTCATCAACTGGGAGCATCGTGAACCAGCACTTTGGGGCGATGCCCTTGGTGCAATCTTCTCTGGTTCATGTATCATCGACCACGAGAATACTGCCGGCTTTGGTAAGGATGCTGTCGTAGCAATGTATACTTCTGCTCGTCCTACAGCATTCGGTTGCGATATCCAGGAGCAGTCGTTGGCTTACTCGCTTGATGGCGGTAATACCTTCACAAAGTATGAGAACAACCCTGTTCTTACAGCCGACATCCCTGACTTCCGCGATCCAAACCCATTCTGGAACGAGGAGATTGGCAAGTGGAACCTCATCATGGCAAGTGGCCAGGAGATGCGTCTCTACTCTTCACCAAACCTCAAGGACTGGACAGAGGAAAGCCGCTTCGGTCTTGGCATCGGTGGTCACGGTGGTGTTTGGGAGTGCCCAGACCTCTTCCCATTGCCAAATCCAAAGGCAAAGAACTCAAAGTTCCGCACACCTGCACAGAAGTGGGTTCTCGTTTGTAACATCAACCCTGGTGGCCCTATGGGTGGCTCTGCTACACAGTATTTCATTGGCGACTTCGATGGTCATAAGTTTACTGTCGATAATCCAGAGCGTTATCAGAATGGTGGCCTTTGGATGGATTATGGTAAGGATCACTATGCTACAGTAAGCTTCTATAATGGTCCTGACAACCGCCGTACCGTTGTGGCATGGATGTCGAACTGGGAGTATGCCAACGATGTTCCAACAATGCAGTTCCGTTCAGCAAACTCTATCGCACGCGATATGTTCCTTTATGAAGGACAGGATGGTGAACTTTATGTAGGCTCGCGCCCTTCACCAGAATATGATGGTGCTGGTCTCGACAAGCAGTTCAAGGTTAAGGGTTCTACAACATGGACTCTCAGCAACAATGAAGGTGAGGAAGTAAAGATCGTTTATGATCAGAACCTTATGACACTTTCTGTTGACCGCACAAAGAGCGGTGAGGTTAATTTCAACCAGAACTTTGCATGCGTGACAACTGCACCAGTTCACAACAAACTCACTTCACTCCGCGTCTTCATCGACAAGTGTTCAATAGAAGTGTTCGGTAATGACGGTGAGGTAGTTCTTACAAACCTCATCTTCCCTAAGTCTCCATTAGACAAGGTGAGAGTGTCAAAGTAATAAGAGCATTGACGCTATAAACAGACAATAATTTTTAATATTAATATTTTATGAACAAACTTAAATCAATCGTTCTTTTGTTATGTGTGATTGGAGGGTTCCTGCCAGCCTTCGCACAGACAATCCAGTCAACGGGTACTATCGTTGATGGAACAGGAGAGCCTATCATTGGCGCTACCATTATTGAAGTAGGTACCAAGAATGCAGCTATCTCGGATTTCGATGGTAATTTCACCATTACAACTCCAGCAGATGCAACTCTTGAGATTTCTTACTTAGGTTTTGAAACTCAGAGCGTAAAGCCTGGTACAAATCTGAACATCGTTCTCAGCGATGAGTCACAGCAGCTCAGCGAGATCGTTGTAACCGGTTATCAGGTACAGCGTAAGGCAGACCTTACTGGTTCTGTAGGCGTTGTCGACAACAAGGATTTCAAGCCAAGTTCTACTGACCCTATGTCAGGTTTGCAGGGTAAGGTTGCCGGTATGACCATTACAAGTACTGGTTCTCCTGCTGGTGAGGCTCACATCCAGATCCGTGGTTTCGGTTCTATGGGTGGTTCTAGCACAGCTCCACTGATCATCCTCGATGGTGTTCCTTACAGTGGTTCTATGAATACTTTGAACTCTGCTGATATCGAGTCAATGCAGGTATTGAAGGATGCCGCTTCAGCTTCTATCTACGGTTCTCGTGCTGCTAACGGTGTCATCATCGTTACAACAAAGAAGGGTAAGAAGGGCGATAAGGTAAATATCGACTTCAATTCATCTGTAACTGCTGCTTGGATGAGCCAGAAGATGAATCTCCTCAACTCAGGTGATTATGCTTCTGCAATGGCACAGGCTGCATTCAACGATGGTGTTGACCCTGAGACATATGCTAATACATACGGCATCACTCTCCACGCTAATAATGGTATCGCAGCATCTGCTTACAATCCTGTAACAGGACAGATTGAGAACTTCACTGTCAATGGTCGCTACGATGGTTTCATGAACTCTAAGCGTACAATGATGTTCAGTAATACTGACTGGGTAAAGGCTATCGGCCGTACAGGTGTTACACAGAACTATGACCTCTCTCTCTCAAAGGCTGCTGAAAAGGGTTCTTCACTCTTCTCATTCGGCTATAAGAAGGCTACCGGTGTTTTGAAGTACACTGACTTCGAGAACTTCACTGGTCGTATGAACACCTCTTATAAGATCAATAGCATCGTTACAGTTGGTGAGAATGCTACTATTTCTTATTCTAATAATGTTGACTGTGCTCCAATGGAGAATGCATTGAAGATGGCTTCAACACTTCCTATTTATGAGGAAGACGGCGAGACATTCTCAGGTCCTGTAGGTGGTATGTCTGACCGCCAGAACCCACTCCGTGAGCTCTATCACAACCGCAACAACCGTTTGAAGAAGTGGCGTTTGTTTGCTAACGCATACGTTGACATCACTCCTATCAAGGGCTTGCTCATCCGTTCAAACTTCGGTCTCGACTATACTAACGGTAATATCCGTAGCGTGACTTACAAGTGGCACTCAGATGTTGTAAACAACGATACAAATGCTTCTGTAATGTCTCAGAGCCAGTCAACAAAGTGGACTTGGTCAAATACTGCACAGTATAGCTTCACTCCTTGGGAGAACCACAGCTTCGTTGTTCTCGCTGGTCTTGAGGCTCACCAGGACTTCGGTCTCGACTTCTCAGCAAGACGTGTTGACTACGTTCTCGAGAACTATGACTATATGTGGCC
Source organism: Prevotellaceae bacterium (assembly GCA_030523505.1). Classification (GTDB taxonomy): domain Bacteria; phylum Bacteroidota; class Bacteroidia; order Bacteroidales; family Bacteroidaceae; genus Prevotella. The sequence goes on from JAUNIK010000104.1 coordinate 6,955, forward strand.
TAACGCAGGTACTGGTATCCAGACTGTTACAGGTGCCGGTGATGCTTACAAGCTGATGTCTTACTTCGGTAAGGTTGACTACAACTGGCAGGATCTCCTCCTTGCTTCTTTCACAATCCGTCATGACGGTTCAAGCCGTTTCGGTGAAAACCACCAGTATGGTACCTTCCCTGCAGCATCTCTCGGTTACCGTATCTCAAAGTACATCAAGGCTGACTGGGTTCGCGATATCAAGCTTCGTGCATCATGGGGTCAGACTGGTAACCAGGCAATGAACTCTAACATCGCTCACTTCGGTCTCTACCGTGCTGACTACGGTGCAGACCGCGGTACATCTACTGCTTACGATGTAAACCTCCAGAACTCTGGTGTATTCCCTTCAGGTTATATCAAGGTTCAGTCAGAGAACAAGGACCTCAAGTGGGAGACAACCTCACAGTGGAACTTCGGTGCTGACTTCCAGCTCTTCGACGGTGATGTTTACGGTGGTATCGATGTCTTCCTCAAGGAAACAAAGGATATGCTCGTACAGCCAGCTTACCTCGGTGCAATCGGTGAAGGTGGTGCTACATGGATCAACGGCCCTACAATGAAGAACAGCGGTCTCGAGTTCAACCTCGGTTACCGTCACACTACATCTTACGGTCTCCAGTACAACATCAATGGTAACCTCGACTTCTTCCGCAACAAGGTTACATATCTCCCAGAGAAGTCAAAGAACTCATACGAACACAACGACTTCCACAACCTTGCTGACGATGCTCGTCCATACGGTTCACTCCTCGGTTATGTAGTTGAAGGTCTCTATCAGAGCCGCGAGGAGGTTATCTCAGCAGGTCAGCCAGCAGCTCGCGTTGGTGGTTTGAAGTATGCTGACCTCAATGGTGATGGTAGAATTTCTGAGGCAGACCGCACATGGATCTTCAATCCAGTACCAAACTTCTCATACGGTCTCAACATCGACCTCTCTTGGAAGAACTTCGACTTCAATATGTTCTGGCAGGGTGTTGCTGGTGTTGACGTAATCAACTCTCAGAAGTACCAGACCGACTTCTGGTCAATCACTGACCCAGGTTCAAACAAGGGTAGCCGTCTCCTCGATGCTTGGCATGCAGGCAACACAGGTTCTTCAATCCCTGCTTTGACATTGAGCAACAGTGCTGACGAGGGTCGTCTCTCTACATACTTCGTTGAGAACGGTTCTTATGCTAAGCTCCGCACATTGCAGTTGGGTTACTCTCTTGACAACAAGACATTGAAGAAGCTCCTCCTCAGCAAGGCTCGCGTATTCGTTTCAGGTGAGAACCTCTGGACAATCAAGTCTGGTTCACTCACATGTACCGACCCTGAGAACCCTTCATTCGCATATCCACACACAGCTTCATTCACATTAGGCGTGCAGTTGGGATTCTAAAAACCTTTATCATGGTTAATTGATAATTGATAATTGAC
>JAUNIK010000105.1 GCA_030523505.1 Prevotellaceae bacterium
CTCGCCGCGTGGCAGAACGGTTTGTCAAGGGTGATATCAAAGACGCTGACTCTGCTCTTGCAGGAGCAAAAGACATCATTGCCGAGATGGTGAGCGAGGACCAGCGTTCACGCCAGCAGATGAGAAACATCTTCAACCGTACTGCCTACATTTCGTCAAAGGTTGTAAAGACAAAGAAGAATGATGATGAGGCACAGAAATACTCCGACTATTTCGATTGGGAGGATCCTCTAAAGCGCTGTTCTTCCCACCGTCTGCTTGCTATGCGACGTGGTGAGAGTGAAGGAATCCTGCGTGTTTCAATCACTGCCGATGAGGATGACTGCAAGGAGCGACTCCACAGAATCTTTGTTCATGGATACAGTGCATCTTCAAAACTTGTAGAAGAGGCTGTCGATGATTCCTTCAAGCGTCTTCTCGCCCCATCGATAGAGACGGAGTTTGCTGCTTCATCAAAGGAGAAAGCCGATGAGGAGGCTATCAAGGTGTTTACCGAGAACCTACGTCAGTTGTTGCTTTCTGCCCCTCTCGGTCAGAAGCGAGTGATGGGTATTGACCCTGGATTCCGCACTGGATGCAAGATAGTATGCCTTGATGCACAGGGAAATCTTTTGTATCATACCGTTCTGCCATTATCCACAAACAACGGAGGCGACACTCTCCTGAAACTCATCAGCAGGTACGCCATAGAGGCAATAGCCATTGGAAACGGCACTGCCAGCCGCGAAACTGAATCCTATGTCAGGAGTATTACCAGCTCCCTCCCTCGGGAGGGACGGGGAGGGGTCGATCTATTTGTCGTCTCTGAGGATGGTGCATCGGTTTATTCTGCTTCAAAGGTGGCTCGCGAGGAGTTCCCTGATGAGGATGTGACAGTGCGTGGTGCTGTGAGTATTGCCCGACGACTGATGGACCCACTGGCAGAACTGGTGAAGATTGATCCGAAGAGCATCGGTGTTGGTCAGTATCAGCACGATGTGGACCAGTCACAGCTGAAGAAGAGCCTTGATTTGACCGTTGAGAGTTGTGTGAACAAGGTTGGTGTGGATGTCAACACAGCATCGCAGCATCTGCTCACATACGTTTCTGGTCTTGGTCCCACACTGGGCAAGAACATCGTAGAATATCGCAAGGAGCATGGGGCATTCAAGTCGCGCTCAGAATTAAAAAAGGTTCCGCGTCTCGGTCCAGCAGCCTTCCAGCAGTGTGCAGGTTTCTTGCGTATCTCGGGGGCAAAGAATCCATTGGATAACAGTGCTGTTCACCCAGAATCATATCACATCGTGGAACAGATGGCGAAGGATCTGCACTGCACCGTAAAAGAACTTATTGCATCGGAAGAGAAGCGCAAAAAGATTGATGCAAACCGCTATGTGAACAATGAGATTGGTCTGCCGACTATCAATGACATCCTCAAAGAGTTGGAAAAGCCTGGTCGCGACCCTCGTGAACAGATTGAGGTGTTTGAGTTCGACCCAAATGTGAAGACTCCCGATGATCTCATTCCTGGCATGATTCTGCCGGGCATTGTTACCAACATCACTAATTTCGGAGCATTTGTAGATATCGGTGTTCATCAGGATGGACTGGTGCATATCTCGCAGATTGCCGATAAGTACATCAAGGATCCTAACGAGGTGATTCATCTGCACCAGCATGTGAAGGTCCGCGTTGTGGAAGTGGACAGAGTCCGCAAGAGAATCAGCCTTTCTATGCGTGGCGTGAAATAAACAAAAAGGAGCCGGAGAGCAAACTGCCCTTCGACTCCATTTTTATTTTGCTACGGTCTGAACCGTTTAGAAGATTTTCTTCACTTCTTTCTTCTGGCCTTTTACATTAGCAGTGAGTTCTGCCTTGATGTCGCGGCTTGATGAAGCAACAAGGAACTTATACTCTCCTTCGTCAACAACCCAAGCATTGTCTGCCTCAGAGAAGCTTGCTAAATCAGAAGTTGCGAACTTCAACACAAGAACCTGACTTTCACCTGGTTCCAATGTCTTTGTCTTCTTATATGCCTTCAACTCCTTGACTGGTTTGTCGAGGGTGCCCTTTGGTGCTGTTGCATAAACCTGAACAACTTCCTTACCGGCAACCTTTCCGCTGTTGGTAACCTTCACAGTAACTGTCACTGCATCGTCAGAAGCCTCAACCAAAGCACCAGAATAATCGAATGCTGTATAGCTCAAACCATATCCGAATGGATAGCTAACTGCTACATTGTTCTTATCAAACCAACGATAACCTACATAGATTCCTTCCTCATAGTTTGCATAGTCGAACAGGTTGCGCTCTTCTTTCTTTTCTGCGTCCTTGCCCATGAAAGCAGAGAGGTTGAGCTCAAACTGCTCACCGCGTGGGAAGTTCTTTGTTGAACCGTGGTCTTCCAATGCTACAGGCCATGTCATAGGCAACTTGCCCGAAGGGTTCTCCTTGCCAGAGAGAACATCAGCTACTGAGTTTCCACCTTCCTGACCTGCCTGCCATGCAAGGAGGATTGCATCAGGAGTGTTCTTCCAAGAGGCTGTCTCGATAACTCCACCAACATTGAGAACAACAACAACCTTCTTGCCTGCTGCATGATAAGCTGCGGTGACATCGTTTACAAGTTGACGCTCCTCAGCAGAAAGATTGAAGTTGGCTGTTGTGCGGTCAACAAACTCACCAGAGATACGACCGAGAGTGATGATTGCTGCATCATTAGCCTCAACAGAAGCCTTGAGTTCCTCGGCTGTTGGGATAATCTCCTGAGGGAGTGGCTGTGGAAGGAACGATGCAAGGAAATTGCTCTTCGACTCTGCCTCGAGTTTTGCTTTTGCGTCAGCCTCAGCCTTTGCCACATAAGTCTCATAGTTCTCGCTGACGGTCTTGTCAATCTCATAACCGGCATTCTTCAAACCATCAAGCAGACTGACGGTATATGCACGGTTCACATTGCCTGAGCCAGTACCACCGGCAATGAAACGATAGCTTGTAACGCCATAGACAGCCACATTCTTTGTGTTCTGGAATGGGAGCACACCATTGTTCTCGAGCAATACCATACCCTCAACTGCACTCTGGCGTGTCACCTTTGCATGCTCTTCCAACTCTGGTTTGTTGCTGTACTTGTAGCCCTTGAAACGTGGACTGCGTACAATAAGCTGAAGGATGCGCTTCACATTGCGGTCAAGGTCGGCTACATCAAGGCTGCCATCATTCACAGCATCGATGATATCCTGATACTGCTTGAAGCGACCTGGCTGGAGCATATCATTGCCTGCCTGCATCTGTGCTGTTGGGTTGCTACCGCCATACCAGTCGGTCATAACCATTCCCTTGTATCCCCACTCATCACGGAGAAGGGTTTCAACGAGGTCTTTGTATTCTGAAGTGTAGGTACCGTTCACCTTATTATATGATGTCATGACAGTCCAAGGATCGCCTTCCTTCACTGCAATCTCGAAGTTACGGAGGTATATCTCACGCAAAGCACGGGTAGAAAGACGGGCATCAGTGCCTGTACGGTTTGTTTCCTGCGAGTTCACAGCGAAATGCTTGATGCTTGTTCCCACATCGTTCTTCTGCACACCGCGAACATAGGCAGCAGCAGTCTTTCCTGCTACGATAGGATCTTCTGAGTAGTATTCGAAATTGCGACCACAGAGTGGATTGCGATGAATGTTCAATGCAGGAGCAAGGAGCACATCAGCACCATATTCGAGTACTTCCTCACCAATCGACTCACCTACCTCCTCAACGAGTTCCTGGTTCCATGTTGAAGCCAGAAGGGTACCGATTGGGAAGTGTGTGCAGTAATAAGTATTCTCATCACCTTCGCGTGTAGGGTTGATGCGAAGACCGGCAGGGCCGTCAGCCAACACTACTGAAGGAATGCCCAGACGAGGGATAGCATGTGTGGAACCGGCAGCACCAGGCACCAGTTCGGCACTTGAACCAACGGTAGCGGTGGTGTTGAGGGTGTCCTCATGATCCATACCAACACCCACAACGAGAATGGCCTTCTCTTCGAGTGTCATTTCAGCAACAATCTCATCGATATTGTTCTCCGAGAGTTTCAAGCCTCCGGTTTGACAACCGGCAAGCATTCCAGCAGCAACTGCCATAGCAAAAAGTTTTTTGTTCATATATCTCAAAGTTTTAAGTTATCAGTAGAGGTTACGGGTTACAGGTTACGGTTAGCGTTTTGTGGGGCTATACATCCCCTCCTTTATACTTTTCTTATCAATGATTAAGTTTTCATCAATCATCCTTACAAAATTAATAAATTTCACGCAAACTATAAAATTATTTCTTAATTTTGTAGCCGTTATGAAGAAAAATATAATTTTAGGCCACCTTGCAATGCTGGCCGCCAATGTTATTTGGGGTTTGATGTCGCCTATCGGCAAAGAGGCTCTCAATTCTCCCGACATCAGTCCTGTGACTCTTACCGGTCTTCGTATCATGGGTGCTGCAATACTATTCTGGGCTGGCAGCCTTTTCCTCCCAAAGAGCATTGCTCCAAAGGAGACAATCGACCGTAAGGATTATCTCCCGATGGTTTTTGCTGCACTTCTCATTACCTTCGCCAACCAGATGTGTGTCATCTTCGGTATGTCAATGACCTCACCTGTCGATGCTACTGTGATGTGCTCCACCACTCCATTCTTCACCCTCATCCTTGCTTGGCTGATTCTCAAGACAAAGCATCACTGGGCAAAGTTGCTCGGTGTCTGTCTGGGTTTTGCGGGAATGATGGTGTTTATCTTTGGTGGTGAAACCAACAGCGAAATGAATGTCACAAACCCTCTGCTGGGTAATATCATCTGCATCTGCTCACAGATATTCGGTGCTCTCTATATGGTGAAATATGCTTTCCTTGCTGAGAAGTATTCACCTTTCACACTGATGAAATGGCTGTTCACCATAACCAGTGTCATCATGCTGTTTGTGGCTGGTCCGAGCATTGTTTCTACTCCTTGGAGCGTTATCTCTACTCAGGTACTGCTCGAGGCTGCATACGTTGTTGTATTCGGCACATTCATAGCTTATGTGTTCCTGCCTATCGGTCAGCGTGTGATGTCTCCAACAGCCATCGCGATGTACAACTACCTCCAGCCTATCGTCTCTGCGGCATTCTCTGTTGCTATTGGCGTGGCTACAATCACAATGCCGACAATCATCGGTTCAGTGCTGATTTTCACTGGTGTTTACCTTGTGAACAAAAAACGATAAATCATTCAAACATAATAAGAAAAAACGGGATGTCATTGAACATCCCGTTTTCTTTTATTACAGCAACTTGCGTTTCAAGTTTTCTATCATATCCACTGCCATCTTATCGAGGTCGTACTGTGGATTCCAGCCCCACTCTGCTCTTGCACATGAGTCGTCCATACAGTCTGGCCATGAGTCGGCAATGGCTTGCTTCACTGGGTCAACATTGTAGGTCATGGTGAACTCCGGATAGTACTTCTTTATTGTATTGAAGATAATCTCCGGGTCGAAACTCATTGCTGTGATGTTGAAACTGTTTCGATGAACGAGTTTTGCTGGATCAGCCTCCATGATGTCAATCATTGCCTTCAAAGCGTCTGGCATATACATCATGTCCATGAAAGTTCCCTTTGCTAATGGACAGACGAACTCCTCGCCTTTGACTGCTGAATAGAATATATCGACAGCATAGTCGGTGGTGCCTCCTCCTGGGAGTGTCATGTGACTGATGAGTCCTGGGAATCGTACTGAACGGGTGTCAACTCCGAAACGGGTGAAATAATAGTCGCTCAGCAACTCACCAGTGACTTTTGTCACGCCATAGATAGTGTTTGGACGCTGGATGGTGTCCTGTGGGGTATTCTTATGAGGGGTGTTGGCACCAAAGGCTCCAATGGAACTTGGGGTGAATACTGCACAGCCATAGATGCGTGCCACCTCAAGACTGTTCACAAGCGAACCGATACCTACATTCCATCCGAGCATTGGGTTCAATTCGGCTGTGGCACTCAGGATGGCTGCGAGGTTGTAGATGGTGTCGATATTGTATTTCTTCACCACCTCAACAATCTGCATTATCTGGGTTGAGTCGATTCTTTCCACTGGGCCACGCTCATAGACCTCGCCCTTCAAAGGACGGAGGTCAGAGCATACCACATGAGAATCACCGTATATATAGCGTAGTGTACGGGTCAGTTCTGAACCGATCTGTCCACCTGCACCAATAATCAAAATGTTCTTCATTAGTTTTCTTTCGTTTTACTGGTTATAAATACCAGAACAAGGCATTAGCCCTCAATCTCTGCACGAACGGCCTTGAATGCCTCTACACACTTGTCAAGATGCTCACGAGTGTGGGCTGCTGACACCTGAACACGGATACGAGCCTGGCCCTTTGGCACTACAGGATAATAGAAACCTGTAACGAAGATGCCCTTTTCCTGCATCTTGGCTGCATAAACCTGACTCTTTGCTGCATCGTAGATCATAACAGCACAGATGGCACTCTCACTTGGCTTGCAGTCGAAACCTTCTTCCTTCATGCGACGGAGGAAATAGTCGGTATTCTCGTGGAGGCGGTTCTGCAACTCATTGCTTTCTTCCATGAGTTCGAACATACGGATACCTGCTGCAACAAGACCAGGAGCCATTGAGTTAGAGAAGAGGTAAGGACGGCTGCGCTGACGGAGCATATCAATGATTTCCTTCTTACCTGTTGTGAAACCACCCATAGCACCACCGAAGGCCTTACCGAGGGTACCTGTGAGGATTTCAATCTCACCACGGAGTCCGAAACGCTCTGTGACACCACGACCAGTAGCACCTACCACACCGGCAGAATGGCTCTCATCGACCATCACCATTGCGTCATATTTCTTAGAGAGTTCTACAATCTTGTCGAGAGGACACACATTACCGTCCATTGAGAACACACCATCAGTTACGATGACACGGAAACGGCAACTCTGAGCTGCCTGCAACTGGCGCTCAAGGTCTTCCATATCAGCATTGGCATAACGGAATCGCTGTGCCTTGCAGAGACGTACACCATCGATGATTGAGGCATGGTTCAAGGCATCGCTGATGATAGCATCCTCAGCAGTGAGGAGTGGTTCAAAAACACCACCATTGGCATCGAAGCATGCTGCATAGAGGATTGTATCCTCAGTGCCGAAGAAGTCAGAGATCTTCTGCTCCAGTTTCTTATGAAGGTCCTGGCAACCACAGATAAAGCGAACTGATGCCATACCGAAACCGCGCTCATCCATGCCTTTCTTTGAAGCCTCGATGAGTTCCTTGTTGTCAGCCAGACCGAGATAGTTGTTAGCACAGAAGTTGAGGCAGGTCTTGCCATTCACAAGAATTTCAGCACCCTGTGGTGATTCGATAACGCGCTCTGTCTTGTACAATCCGTCTGCTTTGATAGCAGCCAGTTCATTATTCAAATGTTCCTGAAACTTAGTATACATAGGTTTATTTCTTTAGGTTTTTAATTTCTATACAAAAGTAGCAATTATTATCTAGACCGAATAATGCAACTGAGCAGATTAACATTAATTAATACAGAAACACTATAAAATCCTCCCCATTATGGGGGAGGTGCCCCTTTATGGGGCAGAGAGGGGCCTATACGAAAAGAGTGACACTCTCATCGAGCATCACTCTTTATCTTAATTGGTAAGATGATCTTACTTAACCTTTGCAACGATAGCTGCGAAAGCTGCTGGGTTGTTTACTGCGAGGTCAGCGAGAACCTTACGGTTGATCTCGATACCTGCCTTGTGCAGAGCACCCATGAGCTGTGAGTAGCTCATACCCTCGATACGTGCAGCAGCATTGATACGCTGGATCCAGAGAGCGCGGAAGTTGCGCTTCTTGTTACGACGATCGCGGTAAGCGTATGTCAAACCTTTCTCCCAAGTGTTCTTTGCTACAGTCCAAACGTTCTTACGAGCGCCATAGTAACCCTTGGTCAACTTCAGAATACGAGTTCTCTTTGCCTTAGAGGCAACATGATTCACACTTCTTGGCATAGTTTTCTTTCTTCTTTAAATGTTAAACAATAGGGTTAATTAACGCAGACAAAGGAGGTCGCGAACCTGCTTTACGTTTGTTGGGTCAACGATAGTTGTACCAACGAGGTTTCTCTTCTGCTTCTTCGTCTTCTTAGTCAGGATGTGACTGTGGAAAGCGTGACGACGCTTAATCTTACCTGTACCGGTGAAGCTGAAACGCTTCTTTGCACCGGAATTAGTCTTTACTTTTGGCATTTTGTTTAAAATTTTAAATTGTTAATAAATATAACCCCGGGGCTCAACAAAACTTCCTGACGGAAGACTTCCAGCAGGCCTGAGGTAGATGGCAACGCAATACCAACGCGCAGCGCATCTTTGAATGATAAAATTTCTTTTTTTCGAATTAT
>JAUNIK010000106.1:0-3546 GCA_030523505.1 Prevotellaceae bacterium
TAAATTAATATTGAACACATTTCATTCAATTATGATATTTAAACCAATAAATAGTGGACTAAAGATCCCATTTTTCTTTACGAGTAGTTAAAAACTCTAATTTTGTAATATTGGATAGTGGTTAATTGGATTATTTTCTGTACCTTTGTATTCGGAAAATGGATGGTGAAATAATAGTGTGGTGTCGGCTAGTTCTGATACTGCAACTGATTAAGAACTTAATAAAAAAGGAAAGGATAATGATGAATAACATACAAAGATGCTATATCGCAGTGCTTATTGCACTGATGCTGTTTCCTCTCTCGGCGTTGGCACAGAAAAAGGAGATTGCTTCGGCGCGTGCCAATATCAAAAAGGGGCAGAACCTGGAACAGGCAGAGAAGTCGATGCGCGATCTGCTGAAGGATTCTACAAACCTTACTAACGACAAAATCTGGCTTACGCTGTTTGACGCAGTGAAGAAACAATATGATGTGCTGAATGAGAAGCTGTATCTGAAACAACAGTCGGACACAGCGAAGTTTTTCGGCAATACCATCCACATGTTCCAGGTGCTCGAATCGCTTGATACCATAGACAACATGCCTAACAAAGAAGGCAAGACGGAGCATATCTACCGCAAACGTCATGCGAGTTTCTTGGATCAGTATCGTTCAAACTTGTATTTCGGTGGTCTGTATTTCATAAAGAAGCAGGATTACGCCAAGGCTTACGATTTCTTTGACTGCTATGTTGACTGTGCGCAACAACCTCTCTTCACAGATTTTTTCTATTCCAAGACCGATGAACGACTGGCAGAGGCGGCGTATTGGACAATGTTCTGCGGATATAAGATGCAGGATGCTGAGAAGATTGACCGCTATGTGAAGATTGCTGTGAAAGACGAATCGCGCGAGGTGTATATGCTGCAATACAGAGCAGAATCGTGCATACTGAAAAATGACACTGCCTGCTATCGTCGTACATTGGAGAAGGGCTTTGCGAAGTATCCTGATCACGCGTATTTCTTCCCACACCTTGCTATATATTATGGTAAGCAGGGAGAGAACGAGAAGGTGCTCGAAACAAGCGACAAGGTGCTGTTCCTTGACAATACAAATGTAGCAGCATGGGTGGCAAGAAGTTCGGCGTTCTACAACATGAACCGTCATGATGAGTGTGTGGCAGCAAGCGACAGAGTGATTGAGCTCGGTGCAGAGGTGCCTATAGTGTATGCAAATGCCGGACTATCATATTATGTGCAGAGCATTCCTTATGTTGAGAAGGTGAGGCCAACACGCGAAGACAAGGAGAAGATGCGCGTGATATACAAACGTGCACTGCCATATCTTGAAAAGTATCGCGAGATGCGGCCGGATGATGTCGATGTGTGGGGAAAACCTCTGTATAACATCTATCTGAACCTCAATATGGGCGATAAATTCGAGGAAATTGACATTTTGTTAAACAAAGACCAATAAAAACTTGGTTAGTTCAAGGAAAATGCTTACCTTTGGACGTCAATAGATAAATAATTAAATCAAAATAACAAACCATATTATGAAAAAGTACAATTTCAACGCAGGCCCATGTGTTCTGCCAAAAGAAGCAATTGAATCTACAATCGAGGCTATCCGTGATTTTGATGGCACAGGTATCGGATTGTTGGAAATCTCGCATCGTACCCCAGGTTGGGAGCGTATCATGGCTGAAACCCGTCAGTTGTGGCGCGACCTTCTGAATATCCCTGAGGAGTATGAAGTGCTCTTCCTCGGTGGTGGTGCAAGCACACAGTTCTTCACATTGCCAGCAAACCTGCTCAAGACAAAAGCTGCTTATCTGCAGACTGGTGTATGGGGCAAGAAGGCTGCAAAGGAAGCAAAGAATTTCGGTGAAGTGGTGATCGTGGCTTCATCAGAGGACAAGACCTATACATATATTCCTACAGATTATGAGATTCCTGCTGATGCTGACTATTTCCATATCACAACCAACAATACCATCTACGGTACTGAGATCAAGTACGACATGGATTGTCCTGTACCACTCGTTGCTGACATGTCGTCAGACATCATGAGCCGTCCTGTTGACGTTACAAAGTATGCAGTAATCTATGGTGGTGCACAGAAGAATGTTGGCCCTGCTGGTGTTACATTCGTGATTGTTCGCAAGGACATCCTCGGACAGATTGGCGACCGTCCATATATGAACCCACTTCCAACAATGGTTGACTATCGCACTCATGCTGCTGCCGAGGCAAAGAACATCTCGCAGTTCAATACTCCTCCAGTACTTCCTATCTTCGTTATGCACGAGACATTGAAGTGGGTTAAGTCTATCGGTGGTGTTGAGGAGATGCAGCGTCGCAACCAGAAGAAGGCTGAGACTCTCTATGCTGAGATCGACCGCAACAAGCTCTTCGTAGGTACTGCTGTCAAGGAGGACCGTTCGCTGATGAATGTATGCTTCGTAATGGCAGAGGAATACAAGGATCTTGAGAAGGAGTTCATGGCATACGCAACAGAGTGTGGCATGGTTGGTATCAAGGGCCATCGTTCAGTAGGTGGTTTCCGTGCATCGCTCTACAATGCTTGTCCTCAGGAGGCTGTTGACGCCCTCGTGAAGTGCATGCAGGATTTCGAGGCTGCTCACGCTTAATTAAAATAATAAAAGGGAATACTATGAAGGTACTCGTTTTGACAGAAAAGCCATTCGCGCCAGCCGCTGTTGCTGGTATTAAGGCTGAGATAGAGGCTGCAGGTCATGAACTTGCACTTTGTGAGAAATATACAGAAAAGGCACAGGCTCTTGCAGCCGTTGCTGATGTTGATGCACTCATCATTCGTTCGGATAAGGTTGATGCCGAAGTTCTAGATGCAGCAAAGAACCTGAAGATTGTGGTTCGTGCCGGTGCTGGTTACGACAATATCGACCTTGCAGCAGCTACAGCACACAATGTAGTGGCTGAGAACACACCAGGCCAGAATGCAAATGCTGTTGCAGAGTTGGTGCTCGGTTTGCTCGTTTATGCTGTGCGCAACTTCTACAATGGTAAGGCTGGTACAGAACTTATGGGTAAGAAGCTCGGTATTCTTGCCTTCGGTAATGTAGGTCGTAATGTAGCTCGCATTGCCAAGGGCTTCGGTATGGAAATCATGGCATACGACGCATTCTGTCCAGCAGAGGTTATTGAGGCTGCAGGTGTCAAGGCTGCCGCTTCACAGGCAGAACTCTTCGAGCAGTGTGACATTGTTTCATTGCATATCCCTGCAACTCCAGAGACAAAGCAGAGCATCAACTACGACCTTGTTGGCAAGATGAAGAAGGGTGGTATCCTTATCAACACAGCTCGCAAGGAGGTTATCGACGAGGCTGGTTTGCTGAAACTCATGACAGAGCGTGGTGACTTGAAGTACATCACCGACATCATGCCAGATGCTGATGCAGAGTTCAAGGCATTCGAAGGTCGTTATTTCTCAACACCAAAGAAGATGGGTGCGCAGACTGCCGAAGCAAACACCAATGCCGGTATTGCCGCTGCAAAGCAGATCAATGCATACTTCGCCG